>JABIVN010000308.1 GCA_018667205.1 Gammaproteobacteria bacterium
CAGCACCTGCACCTACAGCAACGGTCAACAGCGCGGGCGTTGCCGCTATCAGCGCTTCAGTCGGCGCGATATAAAGTACTCCGAAACCATTCAGAACAGTCCATGACGCATCGTTGTTGGTTCGGTTAGTCGGGTCAACTGACTCAGAGCCGTCGACTTCGGTATCCAACCAGGAATAGTTGAAGTCAACCGAGAGTCTCTCTGTCGCATTCCAAAACACTTCAAGCTCCAGACCGTTGATCTTTGCATCAATATTTTCGTTGATAGATGAGTTGTTTTTGATACGCCCTACCTGATGACCTTTGTAGTCATAGGTAAAGATATTGGCGTTAAGAATCATGGTGCCATCGAGCAACGTGTTCTTGATACCAATCTCGAACGCATCAATGTCTTCCTGATCAAAGTCGAAGTTGGAACTATTCTGAAATTCAGCCGGTATAGAAGGGTTCGCTCCACCAGGCTTGTAACCACGACTGAAGAAGGCATACACCATAGAGTTGTTATTGATCTGCCAATCAATACCAATACGACCCGTAGTCTGCTGCCAATCGAACTCGGAGGGAGAACCTGTTAACACTCTGGTTTCATTGTACTGCGCCGCGAGTGGCACAGACTCATGTATCGCCAGACGCTCAGCACTTTGAGCGCCCGTTAACAGCGCTGAATCAAGATCAGCGCCTGGTGCGTATAAGTTGATCAGATCACGTTCAACATCACTTGGCGTTCCGCCACTCAGAAAGGTTGGTACACGGCTGAACAATTGCGGGGCAATATAGCCCGCCAGTGCAGACGACAGCGGAAAGTTCACGTCTGTAGCATCCCACAGCACGCTGCTACCACTGGTTGCTTTGTCGTCATCATTACGCCGAAGCCCAACGGTCAGCTTGATATCATCGTTGAGCTCGAAGTAAACCTCACCGAAAAATGAACTACCCTCAAGGAAAGTTGCGCCACGATGGTCGCCAAAACTATTAAACAGGCCGGGGTATCGGTCTGGCCGGGCGTTATCCAAAACATTGCCGATCACGTAGTAATCGCCTTTTGCTTCAGATTCAAACTGCGTATAACCTAAAAGGAAGTTAAATGGGCTATCAAAAGACGCCTGCAGTTTGATTTCATATGTCCAACCTTCAGATTCGTCACTGGACTGATCGTAGCTGTAATCCTGCGTTGGACCAATCAGCTGACAAGGTCCACCCTGAACAACTCCTGCAAGGCCTTCGAAGACATTACATGGGTTGTTGGGATTGCCGAATTCAGCGTTGTCATTTGCGATCGAAATCGGCCAAGCGCCGTCTGCTCGATAGAAGTTAAATGGCAACTCATAGCTGACATCCATATTGTAGTCCTGCTGGGCCAGATACTCGCTTTCTGAATAGCCGCCAACAACACCAACAGTGTAATTCTCAAACTCGTATTCAAAGCCAAATGACCATTGTTCAACTTCATTTTCAAACCTTGGTTCGAAGTCAGAGTGCATTGATCGCAGGTCAAGCTCTGGACGTGCCCAGTTGAAAACGCCCGTTCCGTCAGCACTTACGGGCAATAGACCGTAAAGAGAAGCCAGTGTTGCACTGACTTTTGACGTGTTGTACGGCGTTTCGAAGCCAACACCATCGGGTTCACACCCGTAGGTTGGCGTGGTGCCGGTGACGCAGACTTGGTTGTTGATCCTAGTACGATTACTGTCTTCATCGTACTTACTGTACATCACCCAAAGACTCGCATTTTCGGTCATCTCCCATTTGGCAGTGACTCGAATTTCACTCTGGTCTCGACCATCCACTTTTTTACTAAGACTGTTACCGAACAGATCACGGTCCAGCACTCGCCCATCTACCCCCACCTGACCCGAGCCAAGGTTGTCCGTGTAGCCATCACGCTGCAGCATCATACCGGCAATACGAATGGCAAAATTATCAGTAACCGGTACGTTGATGGCACCTTTAATACGCTGGTTTTCATAGTCACCGACCTCGACATCGAGGTAACCCTTAACGCTGTCAAAAGTTGGCTTGCGCGTAACAAAGTTAACCACGCCACCGGTCGCATTCTTCCCATAAAGCGTTCCTTGCGGACCGCGCAAGATTTCAACACGCTCAAGGTCGAAAAACTCTGAAGAGCTCAAGTTAGGTCCAATCGAAATTTCGTTGGTATGAACAGAAACACCCGCGTCGCCAGTTGCTGCAGTCAGCAAACGTCCGATGCCTCGAATACTCAAGCTGTTACCGCCAAAGTTAGTGTTAGTGAAGCTCACATTGGGAGCATTCATTTGTAGGTCTGAAACGGTGATGACCTGCTTGTCTTCAAGCATCTGACCCGTCAATGCTGTTACCGCTATTGGTACGTCTTGAATACTTTCTGAAACACGCTGAGCAGTCACCACAACTTCTTCAATCGCGTTCGAGCTTTGTGCTAGCACCCCATTTGAAAAACCCAATACAGCCATAACCCCGATAGTGAGGTTGGAAAGTTTTTCACGTTGTTAATCCCCAAGAAATTTTTATCTGTTGAACCAGCCTCTAAACAGAGGTCGGCTTACTTTTACTGCGGCGGCAATTTACCTTGGAGGAAGGCCCGGTGCAATCCTCATAAGCAAAGAAAACAGGCACCAAACGCACAGGTTTTGTTCAGGAATTTTTTGCATAAAAACGATCGGGTTTTTCTTCAACCCACATAGGACTGCGAGAGCCAAAACGGTCAGCTAAGGGCGTTAGCTAAGAACAGCCCCCCCTGACGACATCTGAGGATCTCTGACGATCTCTGACGACGGTCATGAATCTATAAGCCCATAGCGGTCCTTTATGCCAACCCGATGAATGGCAGACTAGCCAATTGGCATCACGCAGGGCCAGTCACGAAAATTTACGCTCGGGTTAGCGTTTGGTCGTTTACCATGGCATCCAACTGCTTTTGCACAGTTTTGCTCCAGTGAGGATGCGTTAATATCCAAAATTTTTCCTGTTCAATGGCGTTCGCGACCAGTTCCCCCACCTCGTCCGGGTGCATACCCTGTTCGAGCGCAGCCTGAATATTACCAGCCAACTTTCCCGCTTTTTCAGAATCCCCCTTAGGCTTGCCCCGACCGGGACGAAAGTCGACAGAGTGCCGGCTAATATTCGTATTAATAGGCCCCGGGCACAGTACTGAAGCACGGACATTACTTTTTTTGGCCCGAAGCTCTCGCTCTACTGCAGCCATCAACGCGACCACCCCATGCTTGGCTACATTGTATGCGCCCATCATTTGCGACGAGATCAAACCAGCCATCGAAGAAGTGGCATTGATATGGCCAACGCCCTGTTCCTCTATAAGCGGTAGGAAAGTTTTCACGGCGTAGATTGGACCCCAAAGGTCGACATTAATAATCCATTCCCAGTCAGCCAGTTTAACGTTACGTGCGGACGTTGGTATGCCGACCCCTGCATTGCTACAAACAACATGAACCGCACCAAATCGGTCCATAGTGACCTCTGCTAAACGCTGGACCTCTTCAAGTTTCGACACATCACAGACCTGACACACGACAGAGGTACCAGCCGCCGAAAACTCTTTTTCAGCGGCCTTTAAGAGCGCTTCATCCATGTCTGCCAACACCAGTTGCATACCGCGCCCGGCCAAAGACCGCGCCATACCCAGGCCAATGCCACTGGCGCCGCCGGTAATTACGGCGGTTCGTCCCATAAAATCTTGCATCGTTTAGCCCTCGAATCAGCGTTCGAATTAGTTAGTTGTGCTGGTCAGCAAGGCCGCTTCGACATCACTAATGTCCTCGTCGGACCAATCCAGCCATTGTCTTAATACTTCCTCGTTGTGTTCACCGAGATGCGGCGCCCCTGCTCGGACGTCTGACTCTAGATGTCTAAACTTATAGGGCGAGTCTGGAATCGACCTCGTACCACCTGCTCGATCATCAACTTCGACGATAGAACCTCGCGCTTTGACGGAAGTCAGTTCCCGCACTTCGGATGCTGGTCTGACATCACCCCAGGCAATGTTCATTTTATCCAGCGCGGTGATGACCTCTTCACGGTTACTACAGGTCTCGGTAAAAAAAAGTCTGGCGGCGGCTCTACGTGATTCAATTTTTTCGTCCAGCGGAGCATTCCGTAAACCTTCCAAACCGTCACTCACACCATAGACTGAGCTGAGCAGCTTCCAGATATATCTAAACTCTCCCGCGAGCATCAGTAAACCACCAGCCGTTTCATGCACCTCATTAGTGACGCCAACCTTCAGACCTTCAAGAGCACTATGCATACCGTCATTTGTCACGATCGTCGCGTCAACCATGGCGATCTCAACATGATCGCCCCGCCCGGATTTTTGTCGCGCATAAAGCGCAGCAAGCAAGCCAATAAGACCATGCATAGCGGCATTTGTGTCAGCAACAGAGAGCGGTAACTCAGAGGGGAATGCGCCGGTTATCTCTGCCTGCCGAGCAACCAGCCCGGTCTCGGCATGAATAATAGGCGCATAGGCCGCGCGGCGGCTATCTGGGTTGTTTGCACCGAAACCGGAAATGGACAGCATGATGAGTCGTGGGTTAATTTCTGCCAACGTGTCATAATCCAGGCCTAATCGCTGCATGACGTCCGGTCGGAAATTTTCGATAAGCACGTCCGCCTGCGTTACAAGCGACCTGACAATCTCTACGCCTTTTGGGTGCCTCAAATCGACAGCAATGTTACGTTTTCCGGCGTTCTGCTGGTGATAGTAACCTGAGATATCACCACGTTTGACACCCCAGTGCCGGGTAACATCTCCTTCAGGTGGTTCAAGCTTAACAACGTCAGCACCAAGGTCACTCAACATCCGTCCGGCGAAAGGTCCCGCTAAGACACGAGACAGGTCAAGGACTTTAATCCCGGCAAGTGGATGGCTCATTACCTACTCCTTTTTAATGCCCGTTAGTTTTTTTTCGGCGCGAGGTGGAAGTTTTCTGCCATTTTTTCGCGCACTTCGCCCTGACTCTCGAAGTACCGCCGAAAGCCTCCGTTATAATTACCGTCCTGGCGTCGCTGCTCGTTGCCTTCAAAGTTGTAATAACCCGGCGTACATTCCTCTGAACGATTGGTCTTTCCTCGGTGTTTAATAACCTCTTGAACCCACCACTCTTCTGCCTCGTTAGTCACATCGAGTGTTTGATGTCCGTTGCGGCGAACATGATCGATGCACGCCGCGATGTGGTCGCCTTGGGTTTGCAGCATTTCGGTAAGGTTAAACTGGAACGACGCCTGATACCCACCCATGATAAATAGATTGGGAAAACCGGCGGTATGAATACCCAGCAGCGTACGGATGCCCTCTTGGTACTTGTCCTGAAGGTTCACGCCACCCTGACCAACGATGTCATTGTAGATACCGGTCTGCTGCACCTCGAAGCCCGTCGCGTAAATCAAAAGGTCTAATTCATACTCATGTCCTTTGAAGACTGGGCCCTTTGAGCTGATCTCTGTAATACCTTTACCTTCGGTGTCTACCAGATGAACGTTTGGCAAATTGAAAGACGGAAGATACTCATTATGAAAGCACGGCCGTTTACACATAAACATATACCAAGGCTTTAACGCATCGGCCGTCGTTTTGTTATCAACCACTTCATCGATCCGCCTGTGAATGCGCATCATATAGTCGATGTTGGCGTTTTCCTGCTTCTTCAGCTTGTCTTCGGGCGAGACCGCCCCCTTGGCAGCTCGTTTTTCAAGTGAATTTTCAACCGCAGCAAGCACCTTCGATCGTCGTTTCGATTGCCATCCCGGCTCAAGCTTACGGGCCCAATTTGGATCGGTTGGCCAGTCGTCACGGATATCGATCGATGACGGTGTTCGCTGAAACACATAGACTGCCTTCGCTGTCTTAGCAAGTTCGGGGACAATCTGCACGGCACTAGCGCCGGTACCGATAATACCGACAACCTTGTCCTTCAGATGCTCAAGGTTTTGACCGGTATAATCGTAGTCCCACCTGGAGGTATGAAAAGAGTGGCCGCTGAAGGAAGTCATTCCACTAATGGTTGACAGTTTTGGTTTAGCAAGCGTGCCATTCGCGCAGATTACAAATTGCGCGCGCATCACATCACCACGATCAGTACTAACGTGCCAAAGTTGGTCTGTGTCGTCCCAACGCGTCTCAGTAACGGTCGTATTGAAGACGGAGAGTTCGTAGAGATTATATTTGTCAGCGATAGCCTGACAGTGAGCGAAGATTTCAGGACCACGTGAATAATGATTCACGGGCACGTAATCCAGTTCATCAAGTAATGGTAAATAGTCATAACTCACGACATCACATGCTGCGCCAGGATATCTGTTCCAATACCACGTGCCGCCCACATCCGAGCCGCGCTCCACGATGCGAATACTCTCGATACCGTGCTCTCTTAAACGGGCAGACGTCAACAGCGCGGAAAAACCACCCCCAATAAAAAGCACTTCTACCTCGTCGGTAATTGGCTCTCGAGTGTGGACTTCCTTTGCATAGGGATCAACCGCATACTTTGCCAGCTCCCCGCTAAACTCTGACGTGGATTGATCAGACCCCGGGGGGCGATACAGCAATCGCAGATTACGTTCCTCCCGGAACTTATCTTTGATGTCCTCGTAGTAACTCTGGGGTTGTTTTGGTCTAGGCATAGCGCGTTGTCACCGGGTGATGTGAATGATCAAGAGACACCAACCCTCTTTATATGTCAAACGAAATCATCCGCACTAGTTGCGGTTCTTTCTTAAACGATCGCGAAAGCGACGCATGCCGTTTAACCAACGCTCATAGTCACTGGCTTTATTCGCGAAGTATTTCGCGACTTCTGTGTGCGGTAAAATGAGGAACTTCTCTTCAACAATAGCCTGAATACAGTCATCAGCAACCTTTTCAGGTTCCAGAATGCCGTCTTGGGCCGCCTGATTAGAGCTGGTTTTTTTGTTACCGCTTTTACCTGCGCGCTTACCCAAGATGTTGGTGCGTACCGCCTGCGGGCACAATACTGAGACGCCGATACCACGATCCGAATAATTAATAGCAAGCCACTCGGCTAGCGCAACAGCCGCATGCTTGGAAACCGCATAAGGCCCTGAATCCAATTGCGTTAAGAGACCTGCCGCTGATGCTGTATTCAGCAGGTATCCGCCACCCCGTTCCACCATGCCCGGAATAACAGCCCGCGCCGCGTTTAGGTGCGCCCAAAGATGGACCTCCATCATTTGTCGCCACTGGTCAGTTTCTAAGTTTAGACCGCCGCCCAGGGCGTAGCCTGCATTCGAGGCAAAAATATCGATACCACCCTGCTCCGCGTCTAGTCGCGCTACCAGATCCTCAATGGCTTGCTGGTCAGCAACATCCAGATGCTCTGCAGACGCCCTTGCACCAATAAGTTCAGCTGTCTCTAACGCACCATCGGCATCAAGATCAGCACAGACAACAAACCTGGCGCCTGCATCCACCAGCCGGCAAGCCAGCGCGCGACCGATACCCGAACCAGCACCTGTTACAACCGCTAATTTTCCATCAATATCCATCTGAATTTCCCTTTATCACCGTTTTCGTGAGCGCCAATAATCACCATGGTATTGCCTAATCGTTTACCCCTAACCGAAAAACGGTGGCATCCTGGCGTGCATTAAAGACGAATTAGTGTTTATTCCAGCAAACATGACTGACAACCTTGAACAAGCCGAAACAGCGGTAAGTGATCGCACTAAATCAACGCTCCGGTTATTCCCCTTCTCAGGCTAACAAACACGCTAGCCGAGGAACACAAGCGTTAACGCTTTTATTATAGAAACTTTCGGATTGATTACTCTGACATCAGGTAACCGGGGAGCGCTAGTAAACCAGCGCGATCCCGTTTTGATGAAAAAGCATTTTCTAAACGCACGCCTCCATGAGAGATGACCAGAGGCCCTTCATAAGACTGATCCAATAAGATGTTCTTGCCGGAAGACGTCGACTACCCAACGGGACCACCGATCGAGT
This sequence comes from Gammaproteobacteria bacterium, assembly GCA_018667205.1. Taxonomy (GTDB): domain Bacteria; phylum Pseudomonadota; class Gammaproteobacteria; order Pseudomonadales; family Azotimanducaceae; genus UBA9659. The sequence continues at coordinate 7,975 of JABIVN010000308.1, forward strand.
GGCTAGGACTAAACGAAAATTGTGTAGAAATAGGAAAACCAGGAATGCGGGCGTTGGTATTCAACCACCTGCCGTATCTTCAGGTATGCGCGGGAAGATCAAGTTGCCGCCTGATTTCGTCATGCGCAGACTTATTCAATGGATATGCTATCAGCGGCAGAAAGGCGCAGAACAACCCGAGGGCTGTACCCAATGAATAAGTCACCAGCAAACCTTGCAGTGCTGCGGGGCCATTATCCCCACCCGGAACAAAATTGAATGCTAGTTCCAGGATAGTGAAACTCGCACCCACCGCAAATGCCGCGCCCAGCTTGTTGGTGGTCGTCAAGAGCGCAAAGAACAACCCTGGTCTTTGTTGGCCCATCTTTAACTCATCCTCATCGCTGATATCAGCCATCATCGAACGGATTAAAGTGGGCGGAGCCCCGAACCCAGCACCAAAGAGAATGGTAAAGCCCCAAAGCACTACAACGTTTCCAGATTCTGCCAGCGGTATTAAGGCAAGGTTAATAACCGTCATATAGAGCAAAGCCACCTTCATCGCATTATCTTTACCAAGGGCATAGGCAAGCTTTAACCAAAGTGGCATCGCCAAAAAACCTGTCACAAAGTAAAATAACAACGCGATACTTGCGTGTTCTGCCAACTCGAAATACGCAGTGGCGATAAAAATGTATAAAGCGCCAGAAACCCCTATGCCAAAACCCGCAGCCAGGTCTGCAATCAGCAACCGCCACATTAACCGGTTAACGAGCAATACCTTAAGTGCCTCCCGCCATGGAATCGTCACACCAGGCTTGGTGTGCGAATCTGGTACCAACAAAAGCGTAGGTATCGTGAGCAGAGGAAACAAAATCAGGCAGAACCAGCCCATGCTGGCAACCTTTGTCGCCTGATCGGAATATCCCGACAATTCCATCGCTGCTGGAATAGCCAGCACAACCGCCATACCGCCGATGACAAATATTTCCCGCCAGCCAAACAGCCTAGATCGATCGTCGTAACTCTTTGATAATTCTGCCCCCCAGGACTGGTGACTAATGGCCAACATCGTATACCCGACGTAAAGTAATATAAGCCAAAACATCAGATAGAAACCCGAGACATCCTCTGGATCCGGCATGAAAACCTTCCAGACTGACAGCAACAGAAGCGGGATAGATAACGCTATCCAGTGTTTTCTGCGGCCCCACCGGGAATCAAACTTATCGATCATTAAGCCCATAACAGGGTCCGTAACCACATCCCATATCCGCGCGATGAAAAAGACCGTCCCAACAGTAAGCAACGACAAACCCATACCCTCGGTATAAAACCGAGGCAGGTATACAGCGATCGGCATACCCATCGCCGCCATCGGAATAGTGATACCGCTATAAGCCGCCAGAATGGTCCGAGTCAGTTTGATTGCCAATACTTTCGCCCCTGCTTTTATCTAGTCAACACGGTTAAACGCCACCTTTTTATCCAGAGAACTTCAAACAGTGCTTTGCGCAGAGCTTTGCGCAGAGCTTTACCCAAAGCTTTACCCAAAGCTTTCACTTCAGTCTCTATCAACCGAGAGCGTGTCTACAGAGCTGTAACCAGTTTGGCTTTATTTAACCCAACCCCGGTAATCCAGCCGTCCAGGATAATCCTTTAAAAATAGCAACCCCGGCCACTCGGACCGAGACCAACAGGCCTGAGCATAGTGGCATAAACCGAGCTAAGGAAAAAACGGAGTCTAAAACCGGCGGCTGATCAGCTTATTCGAAAACGGTACAACCCTTTTCAACCGGCGTCCCCCGAGACTTCCGGTCAGGTTCGACACAAATAATCTGTTCCAGGGGAACAGGAACCGAACCAGAAAACGTGCCCATACAAGGCCCAATATCCAAAATTTTAGCGCCGCCGGCGGCATGGTTTGCCACCATCCCCCTCAAGAAACGGCTGTAGTTAACCGCTTCCTTGATAACCTCCAGGTTCTCTAAACCCTAATATGGCATTCTTTCATCCATCTTGTAGATGTCGATTTCTATCTTAACTTTCTAACCCAGCTTTCTAACCCAGCTTTCTAACCCAGCTTTCTAACCCAGCTTTCTAACCCAACATGGGTAAGGTAGCGATTGTTAACGGTAAGGTAGCGATTGTTAACGTTTTACCATCGATTCATGCATTCGCTAATCGCCCAGAAAATTTACGCCACTCCAGCTAGTTTGAGCATAAGAGAGAACCAACATACCCGTTACCTTGGTATGGCTAAGGTAGGTACCAGATTGGTGACGTCCACGCACGCTCCTGTAGTGTCGTTTCTGCACCTGGGAATTCGTCACATCGGTTTTCTTTTCGACAGTGATGGGCTGACCAACGGAGCGTCGGAGCTTCCAGCACTCTCACGTACCAGAACGCAGGCGCCTTAGAATCGAAATCCGGGTCCGTCCAGCTCATGCAAATGTGCAGTCCCCCTTTTCTCTCCTGCCAGACGGGGATGGTTGTTTCCCTAAGTTCGCCATCCCTGAATTCACCTTTGATGATCTCGATAGACTGAAGCGGCGTCTCGTCATACAAGGCCTGTATCCGAAAATGTGGGGCCTTTTGAAGTTCCGTAAAACTGCCACCCATCGGCACGCCCAGGTAATTATCAGCATCACAACTGAGTTCTTTTTCAGAACCCTGCAGCCTTACTTGCATTCTTGGGCCACTGGTGGCGTATACCTCGCGTCGTTTCAAAGCATCAAACAGGCTGTGACGGGTATTTTCTTCTGCCCACACGGCAACTAACCCGCCGGGATTCCAACGTTGCCTCACCATTGTCTTATCAAGATCACCAATGCCAAATACTGACCCAAGCCACTTGTCTTCCTCGACAAACCCACCTGTGGCGGCATGGTTGTCCGTTGAGGAAATAATCCCGAGTTGTAGTGGGTTGATGCCAGATTCGCTGTAAACCCCCAGACCTCGCGTGAGCAGCGCTCGGACATAGCCGCTTCTCATCTTCTCCCATTCTTGTTGGGAATAATCCTTGGGCTCTGTCGGGGTTGAGCTTCGAGTTAAATACTGTTGAAAGTTGCAGTCTTCATCAGGTTGGCCAAACGCATAAAGACATTCGCTGGAACCTTTTTCCTGATGTATTTCGACCAGCCGTTCAAACCTAGCTCGCAGAGCACGTACTTCGTTGGTCTCTGTCTCGATGTCGAAACTCTTGCCGTCGCCCATGTTAGTGTTATGGGGGATTGCAATAGCCTGGCAACCGGCTTCCGCCTTGCACTGCTTGTCCAGTTCCTGCCAAAGCGCCAGAGGGTTTGGGTAGCGCATGTAATCAATGGCATCCGGCGTGACGTTTTCATCCCTGAAGATGACATTGCGATGGTTATGACTGAAATCCGGTGTTGCTGACCACTCGTAACCATTTAGTGCCGTAAAATGGCAGGGATCATCTGCGGCATTGGTTTGTTCTTGAATACGACCCCATTGGGACATCCTACTGTTGTCGCAATGTTCAGTATCTTTGGCACAGATAGGTGTTGGTTGGGGCGTGGCCTTCGTAATGGTTGGGAGAACGTACTCGGCAAAAACTTCCGATCCGGTCGCTCTACCGGCTTTTTCAGTCATAATGTCGCAATAAGGATCATCACTCCATTCAGGATCGGTGCAGATATAGAGCAGATCAAACCACTCTGCGTGATCAGTGACCGCCATAAAGTCTAAGGGCCTATCCAGCTTTACCGATAGTTCATCGTCTAGGGTGAGTTCACCTCCTCGAGCAAACCGATAAGCATCGGCAGGGGTCTTGATGGTGCCGTAGCCCCAGGCGTCCAATGAATAGGCCGTGTGAACATGCAGGTCGCCCCAGTAGACCTGCTTTTGACCTAGTTGATAGCCAGGGCAGTGGCCATCTTCGGCAAGAAGAGCGACGCCCGGCGCGATGAAGGCAAACAGCGCGACAATCAGTTTTTTCAATTTGCCCCCCAGGGGATTCTCTTCATTAGAGCTTATACTTCATAAACACACTGGTCGAGCGTGGACGGACCGGTTGACCAAACCCCATAGCGAAAGCAGAAAAGATGGAACGCGACTGACAATAAAACTCATCTGTTGCGTTCCTAATAATGACGACGACTTCCCGTGTGTCACCCGCACCAAAGCATCTGGCGCTGACATTGAGTGTTTTTTGATTGGTTTCCAGTACCTTGGCGAAATTTTTGGTACGGCTGTAATAGTCATCCTTTAGACTATCATCAGCGCGTAGGGTTATTTCTAGACCGTTTCCCAGCGGGATATCGCAGGCAGCGGCCGGCACCAACGTGTAATCAGGCGTAAAGGGTAGATCACTACGCTTGGGCAAGGTGATGCCAGGTGAAACCAAGGTACCCTTAAACGAATCGATCTCATCATCGACTACACCCAAGTTTAATCCCAACGTTAAACTATCTCCAATCAAGGGGGGCAACTCGAGTTCAAAGCCCCAATTTCCTCAAGAACTTTGGTTCCTTCAGCCATGACAATGGTCGGTACTGAGGTCGCAAATAATAGAGCAGATAAAAAGCCTACGAAGGTGTTGATGTAACGCATGATGCTACTCCTCAGCCATATGAGGCCGTTGTTGAATCTCAGCCATATAAGGCCTTTGTTGAATCAACTACCCACAGGTATCAAAAGTGATCGCTGCCCGTTACCTCACCGTTATCTAACGGCTAACGAAAATAGCCGCGTCATGTAATACTTAGCTTACGAGGCTTTTGCATTGTCAACTTGTTTGATAAAAAATTCAAGCGTGGCACTTGTTATTCGGAAAAAGACACTTGCACGGTAGCCTTGCACGTTAGCCAAGAGCGGCTTTAGTAAAAACATGTGGTGAAAATTATTGGCGTGCGTATACGATAGCGTCACAAGAAAGGAACATCATATTTTGACTAAGAAAAACCTCATCGAGTATCTCGAACCAATCCATAGCGTCGGATATCTGGCTCGGATTAATTTCCGCGCTTTTTCCAAAGCATTGGAAAAACTAATAGAGCCACACGGTGTTAGCGCCGGCCAATGGCGATTTCTACGCGTGCTATGGGAGCACGACGGTGTCACACAGCGAGAGCTTTGTCGTAAGGTCGGCATTACCGAAGCTACCGGTGTGAAAGGCATCGCAAGCCTGGCTGCAGCCGGATTCGTCAAACGAACAATCGATACTCGTGATAAGAGAAAAATAATTATCACGTTGACGCCGCATGCTCGAACCCTTGAAGCGAAACTAATCCCAATGGTGGTGGAGGTTAATGAGCGAGCGCTGGAAGGCATTACGAAAAAAGAGGCAGACATAGTGCGAAGAGTGTTGGCGAAAACCTACTTTAACCTCACCAAGGAAAACTAATAACAGCTCTACCAAACAGACTGGTTGACCAAAAAATATCGGCGCGCCTTTTCTCTAAAGCCTTGCCTACAGGCACCGGCTCGCAGGGCCTGTCAAAAGTCAACCAAGCGCGCTTGAAGTAACACCAAACGATGTAACCATTGATCGTATTGAAATACCCGGGAAGGAATCGAGCTTGACCGCTTTCCTCCCCGAGCCCGCGATAACTTACTCTTTGTCTTGCCAAGCGGCGCCCGCCCAGTCAGAGGCCTCGCCTTCGCCGGGAACAGCAACTTCTTTGATGCGTTCCGGCACATCGTCGTATTCAAGCCTCAGCGCTCGGCAGCACACAGCATGAAGGTTATAACCCATTACATGGTAGGTGAGTTCCAGGATATCTTCGTCAGAAAAATGTGAATGTAGCGCCTCAAACAATTCATCAGACGCGCGGCCCTTATCGTAAATTAGGGCGTCAGCCCAAGCCAAAACAGCGCGCTCTTTCGCGTCAAACACATCTGAAACCTGCCAATGGGTAAGCGCCTTTATTTGTTCCTCTGGCACGCCGTGTTTCCGTGCTGCCTTGCAGTGCTGTGAAAAGACAAACTGACTTCCCGCCGCATAGCCGGCCCTGGAAATGGCAAGTTCTCGAGCTCTGTTATCCAGTTGGCTGACACTTTTACTGGCGAACATACCAAACATGCCAAAGTGGCTGGTTGCGTGGTCGAAAATATAGGGCACAAGCGCAAAGACGGACCACCAGTTACCAGGTGTGCCGGTGGCTGTACCTGGCTCCTCGACCGGGTCCCGGTTAGGAAATAGCGCGTCGTAGTATTTTAAAACGTTAGCAGGTGCATCTTTACGTGAAACTTGTCGAAGCCGGGGCATACTTTTTCTCCTTAATGGTTGTCTCATGAGATACAAGATATTTCCTTAGCTGTCAAAGGAATTGACAGACTTTCTTCTCCGCACCTATGATGAGCATCAGTTTTTGAATTCGCTCGCGCGAGCCTGATGTTGCACCCGCCGGAGCAGTCACTTGCAGCAACAAATTACCACGAAAGGAAGCACACGATGCCCAGCAATGAAAAATTCGAGTTCCGAGGAATCAATCATCTCGCCTTGGTATGTCGCGATATGAAAAAAACGGTTGAGTTCTATACCGAAGTACTTGGTATGCCTTTGACCAAAACGGTCGTCTTACCAGGTGATGCTGGTCAGCATTTTTTCTTTGATTGCGGAGGCGGCGATCAGTTGGCCTTCTTCTGGTTTCCGTCAGCACCTAACGCTCAACCAGGCGTCACTCACGCCGCAAGCCTGGTCGCGGAAGGTGACATCACCTCTGCGCATGCTTCGATGAATCATGTCGCGTTTGATGTACCGCTTGAGAAGATGGACGAGTACAAAAAGAAACTCGATGAAGCCGGCATCGATTCCACCGATGTCTATCATGACGATTCCGAAATGGGTATTAGCCAAGAAGTTAACGAGACCACTTTTGTAAGGTCCATTTATTTCAAGGATCCCGACGGAATTTTACTGGAATTTGCCTCCTGGACGCGCGAACTCACTGAAGCCGACGTCAATGTTGAACCAATGAGTGCTGCCAGTTAACAGAGGTGATACTGTCAATATTCCGTGAGGAATTTGCACGTCACACGACAAAAGTAGCCCCTTGTGTTGCGCCGCAGCGGGCTTCTAGCTACCCCTAGTGAGCGAGTTAGGCCACGGCGACACTCAGTGCTTTTCTATATAAAAAAAGAGCATGAGAGGAAACCGTATCGCTGTGCGGAGCGTTCACTGATCATCATAGCAAGGCTAAGCAATCATGGTCTGTCATCGCGGCAGCATGGCGTTGCACCTGGGCACTGACCCAGTCGTCGTCACGCTGATCTTCGGTGGCAAGACCGCCGTTATTAACGACATAACTCCACAACGCAAGAATCGCTTTACGGTAATCTGAAAATGCTCGTTCGTATGCGTAATCGATAATGCCTCGTGATTCCAATGCATCAACCCAACGTTTAATCAAATGCTGCTCGTATTCTCGCCGTAGTTCAGGGTCAAGATTACCGCTTAAAAAGTAAGCAACATCATGTATACCTTTGCCGCGGATCGATGCTTGCCAGTCACAACAGGCCACATCAATGACGTTATCTGATGTCTTAAAAAACAGATTGTCCAGGCGAAAATCCCCATGGATCACTGTTCGTGGTCCATCATTTATCCATGACTGAATTGTTGGCAAACCTTCAAGATACTCGCTTTTAGCTTCCTGTAGTTCTGGCGTAAGCAGGTCACTGAAAACGCTGGAGAAGTTTTCATAGTTCGCCGCGGTCCCTTCATAAAGCCCTTTTGACATGATCGAAGGGTAGCTATTTGGCATCCAATCCATCGTTCCGGTATCAACCTGGCACCAAAATGCGGCATGCAAATCGGCAAGCGCATCCATGACGACCTCGGCTTCTCTGAGAGAACAACCAACCGCTTGGTCCCCTGCTTGCCAGTCAGATAAATCTTCCATCACCAGCACAAACTCATCTGGCGCAGAACTTAACGCAAGGTAGGCTTTGGGTATCCGCATGGGCGAAAATTTAGCCACGTGCTGATAGAAATTCATTTCTCGCCGGTAATTATCAAAAGTAATAGCCACTTCACGATTTTGTTGGTTGTCGGTCGGCAATTTGACGGCGACACTCAGCGGGCCTTCACCTTCAACGTAGACGATCGTCACACCATACAAATCGCTCATCATCCCGTGACCGATACGATGGGCTTCTATTGAACCAACGGTCACTCGATGATCGCTCACTGAAAGCACCTCGCTTAACCAATCGGGTGTTATGTCTGTAATTTTCTTGGGAATTTCAAAAACCATAGATGAAATCTCATTGATTACTGATTACGCGTGTTACACGCGGCACCCAGGGTTCGTTCTCGGATGAATACGCAAAAACTTCTTATCGAACCAAGAAGGAATCTAAAAGAGACGCTATTGAGACATCCTTCTTCCCGCCCAGGTTTAAAAACTTAAAGGCAAACCTCAGGCTAGTATACGTTAGCGTCCGTTCCAACATGGTCGGCTGGCAGTCGGTGCTGTCGGCCAAAGTCATAGGGGTTGCCCGTTGCAGAGCCTCAAGTTTAATATACACGGGGATACAAACAGGTCAATTAACCCGCATCCGTTTGTGTTACTCGGAAACCCGAAAAGAAACGAAAGGGTTGTCATAAAGGTCTAGAGATATGTCCAAAGATGCCGAAACCTTACAACGTCTGGTGGATTTTTCAGATATAAAACAGATCCTGGCACAGCACGGCCGTGGCATCGACCGAAGCGACGCGAGTCTATTCAACGCTGTCTATCACGACGACGCAACTGTCGATTATGGTTTCTTCAACGGCGCTGCTTCGGAGTTCGCAACGGTTGTGACCGCTGGTGATACTGACTCGCCGCCAACGCTCCATCGAAGCAGCAACATGTGGATAAAGCTTCGGGGCGACACAGCCCGCTCCGAGAGTTATGTCATGGCTTATGCCCCCGACACAGAAGTCAGTGTTCAGGCACTGATCGGCGGTCGGTACCTCGATAGACTTAGTAGGCGAAATGACGTTTGGAAGATAGACCATCGCCTGTATGTCCTGGACTGGAACGCAAACTGGCACGGAACAGGATCTGCGGCGATGGGTTTCGTTAAACCATCTAATTGGGGTAATCAGAGAGAAAAAGACATTACCCACAACAAACTTACCGAGTGGAATCGCTTATCAGGAGGAACTTCAGTGGCCCAACATTCATTGATAACAGAAGATCTTTTAATTGCCGCTAATGCAGCACTCGCAAAGCAAACCATCCATGATCTGATTGTGGCACAGGCACGTGCAATCGATCGCGCGGACCTAGATGGTTTCCTAGCAGTTTGGCATCCGGACGCGACCGTCGACGCAGGGTTTTTCGTAGGCGCCGCAGATCAATACTGCCGCACCATTATCGAATTGACGTCAGATTTTAAAAAAATGTCACACCACGTCGCTAACGAATGGATAAACGTGAAAGGAGATAAGGCAGTATCAGAAAGCTATGTCGTCGCTTTCGTGACCAAGCAGGAAGACGACGGGAACCTGTGGGATGAACTAACGGGAGGGCGATATCTGGACAGCTTTTCCAGCATTAAAGGTGAATGGAAGTTCACCGAGCGTAAGTTTATTAATGACTGGAATACCCGCCACGCTTGCAGCGATCAAACCGGCAAGGGCATGTACGAGGCGCTGAGCACAGGCGGTAACAAATACCCCAATGACCCCGTCTACAAACATTGGAGTTGATCTTTATTTTGCGTTATCCCTACTTGCCAAGGAGCCGCTATTGCCCACCCTTGACAGGTCGGCCCAACCACTAACGTTACTGAAAAGTAAGCGCATTCAAAGCGCCGTCCTGCTAATCGCTATAAAGATAGCGATCTACAATGTAGTGGAATTGTTTTACCCGATTTTCCTGGCCTGACAAGTAGGCTCCTTTAAACCCCCTGGATTGAAAGCCAAGTCGCTGACCGGTAGACCTTTCAAGATCCTGATCCGCGACCTCGCTTAACGTTTCTTCACCATAGATCATTTCTCTACGCTCGACCGTGTTGAGACGGCACCATTGCTTCGCGGGCAGGAACCAAGTCAGCGTGGCTGGCCTGCAGAGCCATGTGCCAATTGAGATATCCGCCTAAATCAGCGTCAGCAGCCGTTTCGGCATTAATTTGTCCATGAAAAAACCCAGCTTGAGTCATTGCGGTATATTAGTTACTCTGTTAAGACTCGACAGTAGAACTGCGAGTTAACCGTTATAGATTTCTGAGGTAGTACCTAATAATAAAATAATAAGGAGTCCTTATGAGTTTTAATCGAATCATGCCGGCGCTAGGTTTTCTGGTTGCAATTATTTCAGCATTCGTCCCATTAGAGTGGTGGCCCTTAATACTATTGCTTATAGGGCTAGTGCACGGCTTTGGCGGGCAAGAAAAAGACCCTGTAATAATAGGGACAGTGATTCTTGCCGCGTTTGCCTTTCCAACCATCGCTAATAATTTGAATGCAATTCCTATGATCGGCGCGCATCTTGACACTATTATCGACCATTTCGCCATCGCAATCGGCGGTTACGCGATAGCGCTTTTGCTTTTGGATCTGAAAAACAGAGTCATGCCCGACGAGGCTTGATTCAACAAAGGGTCAGGCATCAACTTGATGCCCGACCCTACTTTCCGCATAACTTGGCTTCAGCCACGCAGACCAACCAGCCTTTAGCCAGCAGCGCTGGCCAGCACAACGTTTGCCATGCCCTAATGTGATGTTGATCAACGTCGACCCCCAGGGAAAAAATCCGGCATCGCCAAAGCCCAGCGTTTTGCAACTGATCGCTAAGATATTTACCAAACTTGACGCATATCAGCCTTATGAACACTGGCTTCTGAACGCTTTAAGCACAGGTAAATATTATCTAGATGGAGGCTTCTCAGCGATTAAACCCATTAGACATCAGGCGAATCCTAATCTCTGGTCAGCCGCTAACAATCCAACAGCACCTCTTGAACTAAAGGTTTAGACATTTAGAAACTTATAAACTTATAAACCAAGCACCCATTGGTAGTTTTATTTTATCCTCTCGAACCGCCTGCAAATTGGGTGTACTCTTCCCAAGACATGAAACGACGCAGCGTTATTCAAGGACATTCAGATCATGAGTTCTATCCCTGTCGAATTTGACCCAGACCATATCACTTCATTATCTAATCCAGACGCCCAGATGTATCGCGCTGAGCTATCATCAAAAGATCCCATGCAATCAGTTTTAAAAGACAACCCTGAAATCTATTTTGTACCGCCAAAGCGACGCAGCGAATGGGGGGAATGGGAATTCAAACCAGGTTCTTATTACGACACCACTATCGGGTCGAAACATCCTTATTGGAAAAACGAGGATCTACCAAAAGCTACAAAGGACATAAAACGCCTGCGGTTCGACATGCTGAAATGGGGATACTGCAAAATTGACAGCGCACTTTCCGACCGTCAAGTAGCCAATATTAGGCAGCGCGTTCTAGATCAGGCAGAAGGCGAAAGGCTTGCGGGTATTGCACAGAAAACCCCAAGCGGACAAAACATCAATTGCTGCGTTAACAAAGGACAGTGCTTTGAGGGATTAATAGAGCAACACCCATCTGTCGTTCAAGGGGGCGCACTGGTTGAACAGTTGGTCACTGAAGCGCTTGGGGCTAACTGGATATGCACCTCGCTTATTGCCTCAATTTCTTTACAGGGCGGCGTACCCCAGGCGTTGCATCAAGATCAGGATCTCGCGCTTGATTCCAGAAGTCCTTTAACGATCAATATACTTACGCCGATTACTGACATGGACGAAACTAACGGTGGCACCCTTGTTATTCCCGGCAGCCACCTTGTCCTGTCCGCTGCAGTGCGAAATCAAAGCCCTGTCGGCAAACTGCCACCCGCGATCAACATTGACGCCAAAGCGGGCACCATGATCATCACTGATGGACGACTGCTACACGGCACAGGGATCAATCACACCACGTTGCCCCGCATCGTCATGCTCAACGGTATGCAACATCCCTTAATAAGGCAGCAGGAAAACTGGATGCTGTCAGTCAGACCAGCCGTGCTAAGGCGAGCGAGCCCGAAGCTCCTTCAGAGGATGGGCTATCAAGCGACGAATGCTGCACAAACCAATGAAGGCCACGGATTCGGCGCTAGAGGCCTAATGGAAGAGGCAGCTGGTTCCACCGTAGATTTTCGATTAGCGGCTGATAACGGCGAATACCAGCGTGTCGGTGAGCTGAGCCCAAATTCTACAGAGCAAGAACTCAATACTTCATTTACCCTACGAGAGGTCGTCAGAAAGGCACGCGCTAGTGGCCAAAGCGCACCGGTTGGTATCGGTGGGGCGAAACTAAACCCCTAACCACACCATCAGCCTTTCGGTCTAATTAAGGACGCCCCAGACCTTCTGCCCGGCCAGCCTTTTGAGCTAAAATCTGAGCCTGAACCTCCGCTACTTTTTCTTCTGTCAGCGGATAGTTCCAAAATAACGGCATGGCGACGAATTTAAACATCGCCGGAATAATCGAATAGGCGACGGCCAGCATCAGCAAAGAGAACGGCGTGTTGGTCGTGTTCCTGGGGTCCGCCAGGGAATCAAACCCCCAGAACACAACCAGGCCAGTACCAATAAAGAGCCCCAGGGCATAGGCGAGTTTTCGCGTCATTGACCAAATAGAGAAATAGGCTCCGCCTTGGCGCTTGCCGGTCATGCTGGCGTCGACATCAACGACATCTGCCGCCATCGCATACGGTAAGGCTGATAGCGCACCTATTGAAGACCCCTTCAGGCACATGATGACAATAAAAAATAGAAACTTGCCGGTCGGAATCCCTTCAAAATAGGCAACTGATGATGCGAAAGCTTCTTCAGGCAAAAAAGTCAGCAGGTTCGAAATCTGAAAGGCATCAAACCAAACCAGGGGCGCAATCGCGATCAGTGGAATTAACGAAGCCCATAAAGCATACCAACCGATCGCAACCATCGTCGCCCGGTGCTTACCTATCCTGCGAGAGAGTTTGAACCACAGAGGGATGGCGATAAGTTGTGATAGAAAATACGGCGCCAGATAAAACCCGAACAAATCGCCGGCCAGCAGGACGTGACGTCCTGCTGGCCGGCGATTTGTTCAGGTTTTATCTGGCGCCGTATTTTCTA
>JABIVN010000309.1 GCA_018667205.1 Gammaproteobacteria bacterium
CCCAGAACTCGTAAAGTGTTTTGTAATTATTGGTTTTCAGTCGAACGCCCATTTCCAGACGGTAAGGCTGGATCATATCCAGAGGCCTGAGGACACCGTACAGACCGGAAAGAATTCTCAGGTTTTTTTGTGCGAAATTGAAATCTCTCTCGACATAATTTTCGGCCTCCAATCCTATGTAGACATCGCCCTTAAATGCCAGCAACGCCTGTTTGCCTTTTTTTGAACCGGGGCTAAATGATTGGAACCTTTCGACATTGAGCGCCGCGAGTTTTGGGCTGATACCCATCAATTTACTCAGGTCCTTCGGCGACTTTTTGCGCATCACGTCAACCAGCGCGCTGGTGTGTGATGTAAAAAGAGGCCTTGAGTTTTTTAAAGTCGTAGGCGACGTATCAAAATCGAGAGTTTTGGCGGGTGAGATAACGGTTAGCATTAAGTTTCTTGAGGCCGGATGGTATTTAAGAATACTAGATTTAAGGAGGCGGTGGAATGCACATCTAAACGTTGATGCCTAAAAATCCTTAAGAAAATAGTCTTTTGGAGCATCGCGGCCTGCCAGTGGACCGATAAACAGCAAGTCATGAAGAATCCGCTCAAGCGCGAAGCGGATGCGATAACAACCGTTGTTCGCTGTTATCGATTGCTGCGGAGCGACTAGCGCTTGTTTAGCTTGGCGGAACCTAAAAAAGGCGTACACTCGCTATCTCGGAATGTGAATTGGTCGCTAAAAGGGGGGCTGCTGGTGGTTGTTAACCTGTAGCTGGTCGGTGATAACATTTAGTCGTGTTCGGGGATAATACAGTTCATCGACTAAGGGCTTACGCAGAGCTTGGGTTGAAGGCGCAAAGATCGTTAACAAGGTGTGCCGCAGGGGCTCGCAGCTGGACGATGATAGTGGGTTGGGGAACTGGTCGTTAAATAATTAAAATGAGTTATTTGTTGGTCGTGAAAGGCAATGAACAGGAGGCAATACAATTAAAATGAAGCGTGTGGGTTGTGGTTTTTTAATCAGTTTAGTGGTTTTTATCACCAGTATTGAGGTGTTTGCGACAGCACCTCCGGTCGCTAAACTTGTCCAGACCGAAGGCCAAGTCGAATATAGTCGACAGGGCGTTAAATGGAACGCCGTGCGCCGTACAAAGTATTTGTTCGGCGGCTATCATGTCAGAACGGGCGAAGACGGTTTCGGAACGCTCATTAACGAGCAGTCTGGGATGTCCCAGGAACTGGGTTCTGATAGCCACGTTGCAATTCAGGGTGGTGAGGTGATTGTTGTTTCCGGAAGCTTGTCCGCTCCTGAAGAGGAAGACACAAGCATTTTCCAGAGTCTGCAGAACAAATTTGCCAAGGCCCAGCGTTACACGACTGTGCGCCGGAGCGTTAATACCGCTGTTAATACCGCTAATGGAACGTGTGACAACAAGGTGCGTACGATTCGAAGCGTTACAGTGTCGCCCGGGCATTCAGATCTTGTCTGGAGGAACGCTTGTCCTGAGTTCTCTTACAAGCTAGTGATCGACAACGCCACGCCGATTGAGGTGCCTGCAGAATCAACTTCAGAGATGATCCGTTACCCTGTAGCAAGTAACGGTGTCGGTGAGCATACCTATTGGGTCGAGGTTCTTGATAAAGACGGTACAGTTTACATACCGAAGGTAGAGAGTAAGCTTCGGGTCATGTCAGTCGATGAAGAGAAGGCGCTGGCGGAAGATCTGGAGCAGGCCGGCGACGATATTTTTCTCGAAACGAATCTGCTTGAAGAACAGGGTCTGTATATCGCTGCGATGGATGCTTATCGAAAGTTTTTTCGGGAGAACCCGGACGCAAATGACATGCGACCGCTGTTGATTCAGTCCTACCAGAATTTAAAACTGAGTAATCTCAGGGAACGTGAAGCGAGGCTTTATAACGCAGTCTTGGGAGAGGAGTATTAATCTATCTTTCAGACGGCTGGCGGTGATAGTCGGTTTGTCGCTAAATGATTGTAAAGTCCCGTCGGCGTTTTATAAGTTGTCAGGGGGGTCACTTAGGTGATCAAGAATAATGGGCTTTAAGCAACAACGTTATGACCTAATGGCGGTCGTTTTTTTCTTCCTATTGGCGATGATTTTGGAGTACAGGGAAGCCTTCTCCCTTGTCGAGGACGAAACGCTTTCATATCGGCAGATTCTTCGTACCCACTATAATCCCGTTTTCACTGGGGGTGATTCCCTCACTCGCCCCTCTGAAGATGTCGTCATCGTCTTTACCGATGAGGCATTTTACGCCGAGTACGACAAGTATCCTCTTCGTAGAGCAGACCTTGCGACGATTATTCTGAGGTTGAAGGATATGGGGGCGTCTGTCGTGGCTATCGATATGTTGCTCGACTTCAACAGTGCTTACGGAGAGGATCAGACACTAGAGGATGCGTTGGCGAAGGCCGGTAACGTGTTACTGGTCTCCCAGGCGGAGATAGAGGGAGGGCAATACCTGGGACTCAATACTGCCATCGAAAGGTTTAGTGACGTCACCAAACATGGTTACACGAACGTAACGTCGAACAGTGCGATTTCTCCATCTATTGTCCGCCTGCGTATCCACAATGAAATGGTTAATGTTTTTGACGCTTGGCCATATGCGATAAAAGCCGTCTCTATGTACCTTCAGCAAGAGCCAAAGCTTGCCAAGGGTGTCTTGAGTATCGGGCCAGAAGTAGCGATACAACTCGATCAGTTCGACGAAATGTATATTGATTACCCGCTGCTGCCTGCGGTATCCGGGGTTACCCCCAAGCTGCATGAAATTATAGGGATATCCGCGTCGGAATTGTTGTTGATCGACTATGAAGATGAGCAGGAGAAGCTTGCTCATTTCGAGGAGCTTGCCTATTTCATCGAAGGAAAGATCGTCTTGATTGGTGAGGTTGCAGAAGTTGCCCATGATCAGTTTGAAACGCCTGTAGGAGATGTCTTCGGCGTTGAAGTGATCGCGAACTCGATTTCGACTATCATCAAAAATGGTCCTCTGACAGCTGCGTCGCTGGGTTTAGAGTTGCTGGTTGGGTTCCTGATGCTGGCAGCCTTTTTGTGTACGCGCCTTATCCCGGCGCCTCTTCTAAGGAACAGCGTCAGCATTGCGGTGCTGGTTCTCTACTTACTGGCGACGATTCTTGCTTATATCAGTATTGGCCTGGTGTTCTCAGTAAGTTATCTGCTGATAGCGTCGGTCTTCTCCCTGATTGTCGTTAACATGCGGTTCTATCTCGCGGAAATGGGCCAGAAGACGATGATTCGGGAGATGTTTGGACAATACCTCTCGCCGAAGGTGGTGGAGGACCTCGTTGATGATCCCAGTAAGATTCAGTTGGGTGGTGAAGAACGGGAGATGACGGCTTTTTTCTCTGACATCCAGGGCTTCTCCTTAATATCAGAACGCCTGACGCCGTCAGAATTGGTACAGTTGCTGAACGACTACCTGACAGATATGTGCGATATCATCATCGCGAGTGAAGGCACCGTAGATAAATTCGAGGGCGATTCCATCATGGCTTTTTGGGGAGCGCCGGTTAGGCATGCTGATCATGCTAAGCGGGCCTGTTTCGCCGCGATTGATATGAACGATCGACTTGTAGAGCTTAGGGCGAGCGCTCTGCAGAAAGGCGTTACGCCTCTAGTGGTTAGAATGGGGGTGAACACTGGTCCTATGGTGGTGGGGAATATGGGATCCAGCCAAAGAATGAACTACACCGTCATGGGTGATGCTGTGAACTTGGCCTCACGACTGGAAGGTGCTAACAAAGCATATGGATCAGGGATGATGATTTCCGAATCTACCTATAGAGCTTGTGAGGCAGATATTGATGTTCGCGAGTTGGATAAAATCATGGTGGTTGGAAAGAGTGAGCCGGTTACCGTTTATCAGTTGCTGAATAGGAAGAACCAGACAGCCAGCGCGGACGCAGATCTCGTCGACCTGTTCTCGAAGGGAATGCAGTTATACAAAGCAGGGGATTTCAGGCGGGCGAAGAGTGAGTTCTCAGCGTGTCTGGATATTTTTGCCGACGATGGTCCCGCCCTGACCTACATTGCTAGGTGTCAGGCGTTTATCGTTAATCCTCCAGGTGTCGATTGGGACGGTGTTTATAGACTGACAGAAAAGGGTTAGCGCGGGATGTCAATTCAGGAAAAAATGATCCAGGAAAGAATAGCAAAGAAACTTGCCGACGCAGTAGATCTGCAGCACTTGGAAGTCGTCAATGAAAGTGGTAACCACAACGTGCCGGCCGGATCGGAGTCTCATTTTAAGGTAGTCATGGTCAGCGAGACTTTTGAGGCGATGCCTCTGATCGCCAGGCATAGGCAGGTGAACAGAATTCTTAGTCATGAACTGGCAAACGATATTCATGCGCTTGCCATCCATACCTACACGGCAAAAGAGTGGCGTAAGAAGAATGGAGAGGCGCCGATGTCGCCTCCCTGTCTTGGGGGCAGCACCTGAACGTGATGATCATTGCTTGTGTTTAGATACCAGTGAGTGGAGGCCCCGATGCAGGTGGCACTGAGGTCATGTGCGTGGATCGTCAGAGGGGTGGGCGTACTTCAGAATATCTCTTCGAGCTAAAACAGCGGTGTACGGCGATTCATGTCAGGGTCCTCCGGCGACGAAGAAAGTCGCTTGGCCTGTACGTAGAGAAAGATGTTTTGCCTGAGCTTCGGGTCCCGATAAATTGCGCTTGGCGCGATATTCATTCATTTCTAGGCAGTAAATTTGACTGGATTGTAGCGGCGCAATCGGAGCTGGCAAGTCGCACAACTGCGCCGCCCAATATTTATACCCCCGGTGGGGAGATTAGTTACCTTGGCCGCCGAGTGCCGCTGGTGCTCGCTAAGAGTCGTTTTAATGTTGTTGAAGCGGATCATAGTAGTATCTATGTTTCGTGCACTAATCCTGCCAGGCCTGAAGCGGTCGAGAAACAAATTATTCACTGGTACCGAAGGCAAGCGGAAACCCTGTTTCCTTTAAGAGTTCAGGTGGTCGCTGGCAGGTTCTCAGTCAGGAATGATCCGTCAGGGGTTAGGGTACGTAAAATGAAAAGTAGATGGGGAAGTTGCTCCTCCGGCGGGGAGGTGTGCCTAAATTTGCTGCTGATAAAAGCAGGCCTGGCGCAGATTGATTTCGTGATTGCGCATGAACTCTGCCATCTCAGGCATTTCGCCCACAATGCTAAATTTTATGCGTTGCTATCAGAGGTCATGCCTGACTGGAAAGAGCAGGAGGTATTGCTTGGACAAAAGGTCTAGAGCATCGGCATAAGGGAAGGCCAGACATCTTCGAGAAGGCTGGGTTGAGCTTCCGCGGTAGGATGGATTCCGTCCCTTTGGACGAGGGCCTTGCCGGTCGATATACCGTCTAGCAGAAAGGGGACGAAAGGCAGGTCGTGCTCTTCTGCCAGCGAGGAGAAGATCTTTTCGAAGGCGAGCGTGTAGCGACGGCCGTAGTTAGGCGGTAGGACCATGCCGATCAGTAAAACGCGGGCGCCGGTGGCTTTAGTCTGCTGGATGATGAGGTCCAAGTTGGATCTGATGTTGGAAATAGGATAGCCGCGAAGTCCATCGTTGCCACCAAGTTCAAGGACAAAAATATCCGGTTGGTGAAATTCGAGACTTTTGGTTAACCTTGTGACGCCACCACCCGTAGTCTCACCAGACACACTGGCGTTGACAACCTTATAATGAGGACGATCGATAGCAACGCGGTTGGCTAGCAGGCTCACCCAACCTTGTTCCTGATCCATTCCGTAAGCAGCACTGATGCTGTCACCATAGACAAGAAGCGTTTCCGCTAGAACGAATGGGCTGAGACTCATACAAGACAGAGCGACGATAAATTTAGTTATGCGAGCAATGATCAAAA
>JABIVN010000310.1 GCA_018667205.1 Gammaproteobacteria bacterium
TCGGGTCGGCAGCATGTTTGGTTTCTTCTTCACTAACGAGACAAACGTGACACGCTTTTCACAGGTGATGGGCGCAGACAGCAACAGGTTTAATCTCTTTTTCCACGCGATGTTGCGCCAGGGGGTTAACCTTGCGCCGTCCCCATTTGAATCCGGATTCGTTTCAGCAGCGCACGAAGACAAGGAAATCAACCACACACTGGACGCCGCACAAAATGCATTCAAGGAACTAAAAACATGAAACAGTACGACGTCTATGGCATCGGAAACGCTTTGGTTGACACAGAGTATAGGGTATACGACGCCTTACTCGACCAAGCGCAACTGCCCAAAGGCTCCATGAGTCTGATAGAAGCCGATGACAGGATAAAACTGATTAGACTGCTTGAGGAAGAGCACATTGCCGTTGAAAAGTCAGGCGGAGGGTCTGCAGCAAATACTATGGTCGCAGTCTCCCAGCTTGGCAGCAAGGCTTTTTATAGCTGCAAAGTCGCTGCCGATTCTACCGGGGACTTTTTTGTCAAAGACCTCTCCCAAGCAAGGGTTGATACCAATCTGAGCGATAACCGTGAGCAGGGCACCACCGGTGAGTGCATCTCCATGGTCACCCCGGACGCAGAGCGAACAATGGCCACCTGCCTAGGCATTACGAACTTCCTCTCCCGCGATGACCTGAATCCGGAAGCGCTTAGAAACTCATCTTATCTGTACATCGAAGGTTACCTGGTGAGTTCCACGACAGGATTCCAGGCAGCTCTTGAGGCACAGAATTTAGCTCGCACCTCAGCCGTCCCCATTTCACTAACCCTTTCGGACTCGGCGATGATCGAGCACTTCAAGGCCAACTACGATCAACTGATAAGCCGTGGCGTTGACCTCTTATTTTGCAATCACGACGAAGCCCGGTTGTTAACCGGTGCAGAATCTGTAAAAGACTGCATCGCAGCGTTAAAAGACATATGCAAAACCTTCGTGATGACCTGCGGCAAGGACGGTTCGGTGGCCTTTGATGGTCAGGACCTTTCGACCGCAGCCGCTATTCCTACCACAGCTGTGGATACGACCGGTGCAGGTGATGTTTTTGCCGGGGTCTTTCTGCATTGCCTCTGTAAGGGCCTTGGGTTTAGTGAAGCTAACGAATTAGCGAGTAAGTTCGCGTCAAAACTGGTTTCACGCTTCGGCTCACGACTTACCCAGGAAGAAGTAGACGCACTGCTAAAATAGGCCTATCTGCTTATCCATGAGTCGTGCCAGCGAACTCCCATTAAGACCAAGGATCGCGTCAGCGATCGGCGCAAGTTGTCGGTCCATATAGAAATCATAGTCGATCGCTGAGTTAACATAAGGTAGGGGTTCAGGGCCATTCAGCGTCATCTGGTATTCGATCCATCCGCCATTCGCATAGGTTGGTTTTAAGCCCCGTTTAAGCCTCTCGGTCTCTGCAAGCCTTGCTGCCCGAACGTGCGGTGGCACATTTTTTGTGTAATCGTTGAGCTTTCGTCGCAGCCTTCTTCGTAGTGAGAGTTTATCGTCCAGCTCACCTTTCAGGAGTCGCACAGCCGTATCGCTGATGTAATTCAAATGGGGCTCGTCCATAAACACCCGACGGTACAACTCTACCTGAAATTCCCGCGCCAGCGGTGACCAATCACTTCGAACGCTCTCAAGCCCCTTGAAAACAAGCTGGGGTTTCCCGACCCGGTCCCTCACCAGTCCCGCGTAACGTTTTTTACTGCCTTTTTCGGAGCCCCTGATCGTTGGCATAAAAAACTTTTCAAAATGCGTCTCGAACTCAACCTCCAGGTAGCTGGGAATACCATACCGGTTCATGAGTTCGCTCGCCCACCAATCGTTTAGATAATCTGCAAGCAGCGAGCCTGCGGCTTTAACCTCACCTTCGGCCTGATCCAGTAAGACGAATACCGAATCAGTATCGCCATAAATAACCGGGTAACCCTTGTCCTCTATCAAATTCCTGGTTTTCTGAAGAATTTCGTGTCCCCGCATGGTAATCGAACTCGCTAACCTTGGATCGAAGAACCGACAACCCGGCGTACCTAAAACGCCATAGAACGAGTTCATAATAATTTTGATCGCCTGGGACCCAGCTGCATCACTGTTTTTCTTTGCCTCGTCACGAGCCCTCCACAGCGCCTTAATGATGCCTGGAAGAATGTGATGGTGCCTCGAAAAGCTAGCCTCAAGAAACCCCGGTATGCGATCCCCACCGACTTTAATCATGGCAAGTGGATCGACATGAAATGTTCGAATGATACTGGGATACAAACTCTTGAAGTCGAGCACGATGACATCACGATACAAACCGGGCAACGAATCAAGCACATAGCCACCAGGACTATGGACGACGGTCTTTTCATCGACTACCGGTGCGACAAAACCCGCGCGGTGGAGTTTCGGCAAATAAAGAAAATCAAAAGCGGCAACTGACCCACCCAGTCGATCCATTTCTAACCCAGTCAGGCACGATCGCCTTATCGCGAAATCGATAAGACCTGCGTGCTTGAAAATATCTAACACGAGTGTGCAGTCTTCAAGGTTATATCGGGCCAGGCTCTCCTGATCAGTGCGATGCATGTCTTCAATCTCAGCAGCCCGTGAATCGACATCGTGCACTAATTTTCCTCTACCGAGCAGTTTCCGGGAAACATTCTCAAGTGAGAAACTTTCGAAACTGTAAGTCGCTGTTTTAAGGAGTTCTATTCCATCGAGGACCACTCGGCCAGGAACAACCGCATAAAACCTCTGCTGGCCTTGATCCAAAAACCGCCAGCTGACCGGGGACATGCCTCGACCAATATTGAATTTCAATCCTAGCGCATCGGCACGTTTCTGGAGAAACCTTAGATCAAACCCAACGACGCTCCAGCCAATAATTACGTCTGGATCCAGCGCTGCGAACCAAACCATAAACCTTTGGAGTAATGTCGCCTCGTCCTCAATAAATTCAAGGTAAGGGAGTGACGATGGTCGCAACTTGCCCACCATGAAAACCTTACTGACGTCATCACTATCAACCGCAATACTAAGAATAGTGCCGTTCGTAATAGAAGTTTCTATATCCAGCGAACAGACCGACAGGCTGGGCTCAAACGAAGCACCCCGAATCTTGGGGTTCACAGCAGACAAGTAATCTTCCGCAACATTGAAATCCCCAGAGACTTCCAACGTCCCCTGCACGAAGCGTTCCATCAGGTACCTATCCGTCGGCCGGATATCTGCCTCGTAGGTTGGGATATGATTATTTTGCAACAGCCCTCTTGCCAACCCCAAGGCACGCTGGTTTCTAAAATAGCAAGCAATTACTGGCTCGTCCGTCTCGCTGAAACAGCGAAGTGCTACCGATGCACTTCGCCACTTGAGTTCTGGCGCAAGGACCGTTTCGGCCCTCGAAATACTGGACGCCGGGATAAAAAACACCGATTCCTGTCCAGTGAATTCAAGTCTTGCGGGTCCCTGCCGGGTTGCTAACCAATAGACGAGTGATTGCCCACTAACGGTGTCATACCATTGTCTGGAAAGTATTAGTCCGTGGAGTGTTGCGTGCTCACTTTTCAAGTTCTGCTCGAAAATAGCGCTCACCACCACGGCCTAACTGGTTGATGACAGTATCAAAAGTGCGTTCCAGATTTTCAATCTTAAGCGCCTCTGCAACCGACCCTTTTGCGACCACCTTGCCGTGCGACATCAGGACAATGTCATCCGCCAACTCAGCTGCAAGATTAATGTCATGCATCACGACTAACTGACCCAGCCCCTGCGATGATAATTTCCTCAAGGTTGAAGCGATCTTTGACTGGTGTCGCAGATCAAGCGCCGTCATGGGCTCATCGAGCAAGAGAAAAGCCTCAGAGCCGCGACCCCACACCTGCGCAAATACGCGGCAAAGCTGAACCAATTGCTGCTCACCTCCGGACATGGTGAGATAGGATTGATCAGCCGCCACACCGAACATGCTGAGTAACTCCTGCGTCACTTCATCAAAACCTTCGCTTTGACCAAACGGCATTCTTCCCATTGCGATAACTTCTCTGGCGGTAAACGGAAATTCCAGCGAATTCCTTTGCGTCAAGACCCCAAGTATTTTCGCTCGAGCCTGCAGCGATATCTTTTGCGGATTGTAACCGGCAACCAGAACTTCTCCGTCAGTAGGCTTCAGGTAGCCACTCAGGATTTTCAAGAGGGTTGATTTACCAGCGCCATTCGGGCCAAGCAGCACGGTGATCTTCCCGCCCTGGACCTCAAGATTTATGTCACTAAGGATCGCCCGGTTTCTTAGGATAAACGAGGTATTGCGCGCAGAAAGGTTCACACCGCTAGCCTTCCCTTTTGCTCAATCATAATGAGATATATAAAAAAAGGACCGCCAACCAGAGCCGTCAAGATACCCACAGGGAGCTCCGTTGGCGCAAACATCGTTCTGCTTATCACATCGGCAACCAGCAGCAGCATTCCCCCCAACAGAGCAGATGCTGGAACCACCGTCCGGTGATTGGAGCCCAGCGTCATTCTAATTAGATGTGGTACGACCAAACCAAGAAATGCGATGATCCCCGTCAGCGCTACACCAATACCAACTGCGACTGCACACAAAGATACTATCCTAACCCTGAGCTTTTGGTGCGATACACCAAGATGTTCTGCCTCTTCATCGCCCAAGGTAATCACATTCAGGTTTCTTGATTCGAGAAAGATCAGGAACACGACAACAGGAATGGCAAGCGCCAGCAGCACCGAAATCCAGGTCGCCCCGTTTAGACTGCCCAACGCCCAGAAGGATATAGAACGCAGCTGCATGTCCGTTGAGAGGTATGACAACATTCCCACTCCAGACAGCGCTATTGCATTGATCGCGATCCCTGCCAACAGCATTGTCGACAACCCGCCACCGCGCCCCCCGACAACAAGGACTATCCAGGTGGTAAGAAGCCCCCCGACGAAAGCGCTACCGGTCATGCCTATCATAGACAGGCCCTGACTACCGTCCAGCACCACATAGATCGCAGCAAATAACGCAGCACCCGCGGACACCCCGATTAGCGCTGGATCAGCCAGTGGATTACGAAACATTCCTTGAATCGCCGCGCCGGATGCCGACACGCCTGCTCCTACTAACAGCGCCAAGAGCGTTCTGGGGAGTCTAATATCAAGCACAATCGTGCTCAGCCGCGGATCGTCATTGTGGCTAAGCAAACGAAACAAATCCTTGAGGCTAATGTCCGCACTGCCGAACAAAAGAGATGCAACGGCAAGAACACACACCGCAAGCGCAAGCGCAGCTATCTTCATATAATGACCGGGAGATCTCTCCACAACCGAAACCCCTTATTCGACCTTCTAACTTTATAAGCTAACACTTCAACCCCACTACTCATCGCTTCTCGAAGCAGCTTACCGTATTCACAGTCAATATGGTCGGCGGGCCTGACTTCCTGAATACCCGTATGCTGGACACAAAAAAACAAAACTGATCTCGCACCTGAATGCGACATTCTAATCAGCTCTCGTAAGTGCTTGGCTCCTCTTTCACTGACTGCATCTGGAAAATATCCAACACCACGTGATGGTGGATCCTCAAGCAATGTCACACTTTTAACCTCGACGTAGCAGTCTTGCCTTTGACGATGCTGCAGTAAGAGATCGATTCGACTGTTTTCATCCCCATACCTCACCTCAGAACGAATCACCTCGTAACCCATTAACTGCTCTACCAGACCATTCCGGATCGCAGATTGAACCAGTTGATTCGCCTTCCCGGCATTAATCCCTATATGGTGACCACGCGATGTCGTTAGGTATTCCCAGGTATAACAGTATTTTCTCTTTGGGTTATCTGAATAAGACAGCCAGACATCGGCGTTCTCTTCCGCACAGTTCTTCATTGAACCGGTGTTGGGACAATGGACGGTTATGATCTCACCATTGTCCAGCCTCACGTCTGCCAGAAAACGTTTATACCTTTTAAGTAACCGAGCATGCACCAAGTGTTTCATCCCGAGTCCTTCATCCCGAGTCCTTCATCCCGAGTCCTTCGTCCCGAGTCCTTCATCCCGAGTCCTTCATCCCGAACCCTTCATCCCAATAATTTCCCAATACGATAAACAGCCTCCTTAAGCTGCGATAAGTTCCGTGCATAGCTAATGCGAATAGATCTATCGGCATTGTGAAAACCAAAGTCTGTGCCTGGTGTCACTGCAACGAAATGATTTTCAAGTAAAAGGTGACAGAATTGTTCCGCGTCCGGCGCTTCGTCTGGTAGACCTGCGTAGACATAAAACGCGCCCGCTGGCATTAGCGGAATCTCGAACCCAAGCTCCCTTAATGCCGGCACAAGATAGTCCCTGCGCACTGCAAACTCTGCTTTTTGAGCCTCCATTGTCGCAATCGACTCAGGATCAAATGCCGAAAGTGCAGCTTCCTGCGCTATGGACGAAGGACAAATAAAGAGGTTCTGAGCGAGCTTTTCAAGATCCATGGCGATCGCTTCGGGTACAACTACCCAGCCAAGGCGCCACCCAGTCATCCCGAAATACTTAGAAAAGCTGTTTATAACGATCGCCTCGGGCACCTGCACCAGAGCTGATCCAATGGCCTCGTTTTCGTAGACCAATCCCTGATAGATTTCATCCACGATCATAATGCCATCTTTATCGCGCACGACTTCACCGAGCTGCCTGACCACTTTTTGACCCAAGATTGAGCCTGTAGGGTTAGACGGTGATGCGACCAAAACCCCGCGAGTGGCAGGGGTCCAATATTCCTCTACCAGTGAAGGAGTCAGCTGATAATTCTGGGTAGCGTCTACGGGCACCAATATCCCCTCAGCATTAAAGCTAGAGAGAAAATGACGGTTACACGGGTAGCCCGGGTCAGGCATTAACAGGTTTTCGCCAGGATCCAGCAGCAAGGCACTCAGCATCAGTAAACCGCCCGATGCACCTGCCGTAACAAATATCCGCTCTGCGGGCACATCAATGCCGAGACTACACTGATAGAACTCTGAAATAGTCTGCCTCAGTTCAGGCGTACCTCTGGCGTCCGTATACTTGGTTTTACCCTCTAAAATAGCTCGTACACCGGCCGCAACGATCGGAGGCGGAGTATCAAAGTCCGGTTCTCCTACCTCAAGGTGAATCACGTCATGGCCAAGTGACGCGAGTTCGTTGGCGCGCGCGAGCAATTCCATCACCCGAAATGGCGCTATTTTGCTAAGTCTTTTTGCTACTTTCAAACCCTGTCCAGAAAACATCAAGAAGCGAATATTACCCTAAAAAAACAAGGGTTAGGGTCGCCAGAAATAGGCTTGGCGAATGGATTTCGATCTGGTAAGGTTCGCCGCTCGTTTTAGAACCCACTTTGTTGATACGGACAGATCAATGGCAGCGAAGCGTAAAGCAACCGCAAAAGCGAAACCAAAAAGTAAGGCAACGGCAAAATCCCAGACAAAAGCCATAAAAGCACCTGTTAAGAAGGCTGTTGTTAAGAAGGCGCCTGCTAAGAAGGCAGCTGTTAAGAAGGCGCCTGCTAAGAAGGCAGTTGTTAAGAAGGCAGTTGTTAAGAAGGCAGCTGTTAAGAAGGCAGCTGTTAAGAAGGCAGCTGTTAAGAAGGCAGCTGTTAA
>JABIVN010000311.1 GCA_018667205.1 Gammaproteobacteria bacterium
GTTACCACATTGGCAATGTACTCCTGCCTGACGGTTCTCTTCTCGTCTAGTAACTTTGCAATGCGCTTGTACGAAAGCGGTTCCCTTAGCCGAAACGACAAATCTTCTAATTCCCACTTAAGATGACCGATACCTAGCCTGTGGGCGAGCGGCGCATAAACCTCAAAAACCTCCCTGGCCAACCTCAGCCCCCGGGGGGTCTTGCTTGCCACTGCATTCCTAATGGCGCAAGTTCTCTCTGCAAGCTTTAAAAGCGCTACACGCACATCATCGACCAGAGACACAAGCATTCTTCTTGCCTGCTCTATTTGGTCCTGGCGCTCACCAAACAGTTTCTTGGTTGCACCAAACTGGATGTCACTAATTGCCGCCATCTTTAACGCGCCTTCGACCAAACGAGCAACGTCCGCCCCAAACTGTTTCTTAACGTGGTTGATCGTCAACTGATTTTCACGAACAGCACGATAAATTATCGCGGCCACCATGCCATCTTCATCAACATACAACTCGTTAAGGATTTCCGCCATCCCAAGGCCCATACGAAAGCTGCTGTGCCCTTCGGCCCAAGCGCCCCCTGTGGTTAATGCTTTTTCTTCGGCCTGCTCTGAAAGATCGCAGACCTGACGTAGGCGGGGCAAATTGAGTTCAGGACGCACATCGCCGATCTTAGACAGCCACATTTCAATATTGACTGAACCATCAGCCAGTAATGGTTGTTCTTGTCTGACTCTAACCATGAAAAAATCGTTAAGTATTGGCGGCTTATTGGGGTGACCCCTAACGGACGAGGAGCGCTATCGATTCTACATGGGTTGTATGAGGAAACATATCAATTATTCCCGCCGATTGGAGCTCAAATCCCTGATTTTCCAGGATTGCTATGTCTCGAGCCAGCGTCTCTGGGTTGCAGGAAACGTACACCACCCTGCTTACATCGCTACCGGCAAGCCTTTTGACCATCGCTTCCGCACCGCTTCGGGGCGGATCAAGCAGGACTTTATTGACCCCTTTCAAACTGTTGCTTTCAGCCATTTCTGACTGCAAGTCTTCAACGAAAAATGACACATTTTCCACACCATTGAGTCGCGCGTTTTCACGCGCCCGCGCAATACTGCTGGCGGATTGTTCTGCGCCCGTGACCTTCCTGGCAAACCGGGATATCGCGAGCGAAAAATTGCCTATTCCGCAAAAGGCGTCAAACACCTGGTCCGTCGGATCGATATCCAGCAGCTCTATCGCCTTGGCCACCATTAACCTGTTTACCGGAAGGTTCACCTGCGTGAAATCCTGCGGGGAGAATTGAAAAACCAGGCCGTAATCAGGCAACTCATAATGCAGCACGTCAGTGTTGTCCTGCGGAAAAATTTTATGGGTACTATCGAGCCCCTCCGGTTGCAGAAACATCTGGACAGATTGCTCATGCCCGAATGACTGCAGTTTCTGCAGATCATCCTCCGACATTGCCGCCAGATGGCGAAAGATTAACGCGACATCATTGTCGCCGCAGGCAACTTCAATCTGCGGAATTGTCTTTGGCTGGCTCAAGCCACTAATGAGTTCTATCAAAGGCTCAATCAGATTTGAAACCGGATCGACAAGTATCGGACAAGTTTCAATGTCGGTAATATAAGGCTTCATCTTTTCCCTAAAACCCACCAGCACTCTGCCTTTTTTGTCCACATACTTCACCCCAAGGCGCGCTTTAGTGCGATAGCCATAGGGAGGCGCAAAGATAGGTTCCATCCATTCCCCGGGCACAATCTGATCAAATGTTTGTTGAACCTGGGCCTGCTTCAATGCCAACTGATAGGCATGGCTTGCATGCTGGAAACTACAACCGCCACAAAACGACGCTGCTTTACACAAGGGCGTTACCCTGTGACTGGATGAAGTAACGACTTCAGTCGATCGCAGGTACAGCCGCTTTCGTTTTCTGGCAACGGGCACCGCAATAACTTTTTCTCCAGGCAACGCACCAAAAACAGCGTGCTTTCCGTCTGCAGTATAGGCGCAGCCATCCTTTGCCACGGTTTCCACCGTGACCTCAATAGGGTCGTTTGATTTCATTGAGAACTGTTCGATTAACCGTTGCTAAATACACCGGTGGAAAGGTACCGATCGCCGCGATCACATGCAATAGCCACAATGGTGGCATTGGTCACTGCGTCACTTAGCAACAAAGCACCTGCCACCGCTCCACCCGAGGAAACACCGGAAAAGATGCCTTCCTCTTTCGCTAATCGCCGCATGGTCACTTCGGCAAGGGTTTGCTCGACGTCAAGCACTCGGTCAACATGTTCGC
The DNA here is from genome assembly GCA_018667205.1 of Gammaproteobacteria bacterium. Lineage (GTDB taxonomy): Bacteria > Pseudomonadota > Gammaproteobacteria > Pseudomonadales > Azotimanducaceae > UBA9659. The sequence continues at coordinate 2,303 of JABIVN010000311.1, forward strand.
TGTTGTAAATCTTTGGCAGGTAAGCTTTCGGCCATCGACGAATTCCCGGTATTTGTGAACCCTCAACAGGCTGCAATCCAACAATCTGGATATCCGGGTTCATCTCCTTGAAGTATCTTGAACATCCCATAATAGTACCGGTCGTACCCATCGAACTAACGAAATGCGTGATCTCGCCTTTTGTCTGCCGATAAATTTCCGGCGCGGTTCCTTCGTAATGAGCAATCGGGTTGTCTTCGTTGGCGAACTGGTCAAGGACATGGCCTTTCCCTTCTAACTGCATTTTTTTTGCAAGATCACGCGCGCCCTCCATACCTTCTTCCTGGGTGACTATTACAATCTCCGCGCCATAAGCCGCCATCGAAGATTTACGTTCCGCACTCATGTGAGCGGGCATAATCAGCACCATTCGATAACCCTTAATCGCCGCAGCCATGGCCAGCGCTATGCCTGTATTGCCGCTGGTCGCCTCAATAAGCGTATCGCCGGGTTTGATAGCCCCTCGTTCTTCGGCGCGCTGAATCATACTGATAGCAGGTCGATCCTTAACCGACCCAGCGGGATTGTTGCCTTCCAATTTGACCAAAATGGTATTACTCGTGTCACCAGGAAGACGTTGAAGCCTGACGAGCGGTGTTTCACCAATGCAGTCTTCAATGGTGGGATAATCAGTCATGAACGGGCGCCTACTTACAGGAATCGACATCATAGAAGAAGTTTGAAGGTCCAGATAATACCAGGATTGTCTATTCAAATTCATTTCAGGCATAAGCTACCACCTCAGTGTATATTCCCTATACAAGAATAAGCTGGGGAAATAGAAAAGGATGCGATTCTCTTCCGAAATCTTCCTGTTATTGCTTCTCGCGATATCCCCGCTCCTGATACTGGGGGGGCTGTCTTTGAGCTTTACGATGCTTGATGAGTGGTTCCTTTTAGCCGGCGCCATGAGCATCATGTTCGCACTGACCGCGATCGCTCGATTACACCACAGATTGTTTCAACCCCTAAAGACGCTTATTGAAAACCTTTATAAAACCGCTGAAACACCAGAAAACCATCAACCGCCGGAGTTGCGACAATTGCTGCAGGCGATTCGCTTTTATTCAGCAGCCGGTAACGTTGATGTAATGAACCGAATCAGGGAACTTGAACTAGTGACGCGCAACCACATCAGCGCACAAATTGCGTACGACCTGTTACTAAAACAGGAACTTGAAGTGCTCAAGGAAACAAAACGTGACCTGGCTGATGCCAATAAAAAGTTCATGGTTCAAAAACTACTGGCACGTGAGACTGCGAAAAAAGTGTTTGCGTTGGCCAACAGCAATCCCCTTGGCCCCGAGACCGTCACAGAACTTGAAAACCTTCAGTTTCTGCTCACAGATTCACATCACTTTTCTGCAACGGAAAATCACGATCTCTTAATGTTGATTGATCGCGTCATCGACATTACAGCACCCCTTTCAAGAATGCGAAATACCGCTTTTTATGTTGAATTTGAAGCGGATTGCCCGCGCCACTTTGACATGGACAACCAACGATTTGGTTTCAGTTTTTTTCAGTTGATCATCGGATACCTGACACCCGATGACCAAAATCAAGACCAAAAAGAACAGATTTTTCTTAAGGTCAAGCAAACTACCAGAGGCTTTTCGTTAACTTTCCCAAAGGCATCAAACCCAAAGCCGAATGCAGCGCTAGAAAAAGGTTTGAAATCCGCTGGCGCCACATGGAACCATAAAACGCTGAACTTCCCCGCCACGATAACCTACCAGCAAATGCCAACAAACACCGATCTCACCGCGATTGTAGTCGCACAGAACAAACACGAACGGGCAAGTCTTACTAAAAGGCTAAATTTTCTTGGGGTCCAGTGTATTACTGACTTCAAAAACCAGCACTTGGATATCTGTATCGTTGCCGATGAAACAAGTGAGGTGTTCCATGCGATCAAACTCTACCTGCCAGAGACAGCCTTTGTACTGATGCTAAACAACCGTCAGCATTATCACCAACCACGATGGATCGCCCTTAATGACCCCGTGACACAAACTCAATTGAAGAAAGTCGTCGCCAGGGTTGCCAGCACAAAAAAGATCTCTTACGACAAGAATATTCTTGTGGTTGATGACAGTGAAGCCAATATTCGATTGCTTGAGATACAACTTAATGAACTGGGTCACAACGTTACTATCGCTGATAACGGTGAGGTAGCAATTGCCCTGGCAACGAAAGATCGATTCGAGATGATCTTTATGGACATACAAATGCCAGGCATCGACGGGTTGGAGGCAACCCTCAGAATTCGCCAACAAAATCGAACTGTCCCCATTATGGGACTGACTGCTCACGCCACAGCAGAAGAGCGAAAAGAGTACTTGAGGGCAGGCATGAACGACGTCCTTATTAAACCAGTCAGCATAGAGCGCCTTCGCGGCTTGACGCAGCGACTGGGCCGACCCGATGCTTTTCCTCCCATGGCGGCATCTGGCACCAATGCCCTGCCAGCATTCGATCTGGACATGGCGCTGGCAAACGCGGGTGATCGCCGCGACCTTGCAACTGAACTGTTTGACCTGCTTCTGGCAACCCTCCCCGAAGACCTTAATGCCATAAACGCAGCATCGAGTAATACTGACGAACTTAAACGCACTGTTCACAAGTTACATGGCGCGGTCCGTTATTGTGGGGTTCCAAGACTTGCAAAGGCTATCGAAAAGCTGGAATTAGCATTGAAGAACGGTAATGGTTCTGAAGTCCAGCCGCTGCTAAACCTGCTAAACGGTGAAGTGACTGCTCTTAACACCTGGCATCAGGACAACCCCGATGTTTTAAGTTCAAAAGATCAACAACTCAAACACCATTAGACGCGATGACATAAGCGATGGCATAGTCACGCTCATCAGACAGGCTAATATGAATATCAGAGATGCCAAGCTCTTCGGCTCGAGATTTCGCTTCCCCTGTTAACCTGACCAGAGGAGCACCGCTCTCCATTCGAGCTATTTCGATATTTCTAAAATGCACACCTCTACTCATACCCGTCCCAAGCGCCTTGGAAACAGCTTCTTTAGCAGAAAACTGCCTCGCCAAATAAGCCGCCAGTCGGCTACCAGTGAGTGACCGATGTTCACTGGTACACAGAATTTTGTCAGTAAAACGTCCACCAAAGCGCGCAAGGGATCTTTGGATCCTTCTGATATCTACAATGTCGGTGCCTATTCCAACGATCACAAGCGAGCACCTTTGAACAGGCTGCGGCTTTTGAGGGGTTTATCGCCCAGCAACTCTGCGAGCGAAAGCCTTGTCAGGTTCAACAACCGCCTACTATCCACTCGCTCGAGATCACCCGTGGCGATTCTGAGCACTTCGACGCCAGGAAAGGTTTCTCCCTGAGGCTCTTGTATTGCATGAAACCCCTCATGGACCACAAATCGATAGTCCTGGTCAGCAGAAATCGGTTGCCCGTCACGTGAGTCGTAATCAAAATTAATCCCGTAACCCAGTTCCTGCAATAGGCATAGCTCGAACCTTCTGATGGCTAATACCTCGTCAACCGACGATTGTTTTGAGGGAGCTTGTCCTACTATTGAGTGTTCAGGTAACACCAGTTCTGAAAGAAGATTCTCGTACCCCTGATATAAGCCAGTAATCGGTTCGAATCGATCCAATAACCTATAGAGCAGTTCATTGACATACAGACCAAGCATCAACGCCTTGCCAGTCAGGCCGAACGGCTTCTCAGGGAAATCTATCGTCGTAGAAGTCTTTAACTCACCACGGCCGACGGAGGCAATCAGCAATGGTGAAAATGGTTGCAACCGGTTCCTTATCTTCGACTTGGGAGACCTCACACCTTTCGAGACTACTGAGTATCGCCCTGAATCACGGGTAAACAAGTCTAGTATTAAGCTGGTATCACGATAATTTCTGGCATGCAGAATGTAAGCAGGTTCAAGTGTTCCAGCTTCATACATCGTCGTAACCAAGACTCCTGATAGCGCGCTCATCATCAGACCAACCCGACTTGACCTTCACCCAAGTATTCAGCATAACTTTTACGCCGAGCACCCTTTCCATGTCTTTTCGGGCATCTGTACCGACCCGTTTTAGTCGCTCTCCTGATTTCCCAATCAGAATACTTTTCTGGCCATCCTTCTCAACAAAGATTGTTGCATCGATGTGGGTTGCCTTCTCTCTTTCCTCAAACTTCTCAATTTGAATGGTAAGGGCGTAAGGAAGTTCATCGCCTAACTGACGCATGAGCTTTTCACGAATGATCTCAGAAACAAGAAACCGTTCGGTGCGATCCGTTACCTGCTCCGCGTCAAAATAAAATGGTGATTCCGGCAACGCTTCACAAATCACTTTTTCAAGCTCTTCAAGATTGGCGTTCTTTTCAGCCGATACGGGCACCAGGTTCGTATCAGGATATTTCTCCTGAAGCCCGGAGAGCATAGGGAACAACGTATTCTTGTTTTCGATCAGGTCAATCTTGTTAACGACAATAATCTTCTTGGCTTTCGATTGATTGAAAAGGCGGGAAACTTCCTGATCGTCTTCACCTATTTTTCCCCTGTCGAGTATGAACAACAGCACATCCACATCACGCAGCGCGCTTTTAGCGCTCTTATTCATGTAGCGATTCAGCGCCTTGGGCTCATTCAAGTGAATACCCGGCGTATCTACGAAAAGTATCTGATGAGAACCCGTCGTCTTGATGCCTAAAAGATTGTGCCGAGTGGTCTGCGGCTTTCTGGAAGTAATGCTGATCTTTTGGCCGAGAAGCGCATTCAATAACGTCGACTTACCAACATTGGGACGACCTACTATAGCGACATAGCCACACCGCGTATTCAATTGATCACCTCCAGGTGCTTAAGGGCAAGTTCGGCGGCCTTCTGTTCGGCTCGCCTTCGTGAAGTTCCAATTGCTCTGATTGTGCTGTTAAAGAATAAAGATCGACACTCGATCTCAAAATATTGATTAGGAGATTTGCCCGTCATACCAACCAAAATATAATCCGGCACTGGCTTCCCTTCAGCCTGAAGGTGCTCCTGAAGTTGAGACTTGGCATCTTTCGCTATATTCGAAGTCGTTAGTGCTGCCAGCCGTTCTTTATATAATCCCAGGACACAATCCGTTGCTTCGTTGATTCCCCCGTCCAGAAAAACTGCCCCTATGATCGCTTCTACCGCATCTGACAGGATCGAGTCCCGCTCGAAACCGCCACTATTAAGCTCGCCACTTCCCATTGTCAGGAACCCACCAAGATCCAACTCCCTGGCAATTTCTGCAAGTGTTTGCTCTTTGACCAGCCTAGCTCTTAGACGGGACAAGTCACCTTCTTTTGCCTCGGGAAAACGCTTGAACAGCGCCGAGGCTACGACAAAGTTAAGGATTGAATCTCCAAGAAATTCTAGACGTTCATTATTCCGCTCACCGAAACTTCGGTGCGTTACCGATTGATCGAGTAACGATGCATTTTTAAATGTGTATGCAACACGCGACTCAAGTTTCTTTAAATCGGACACGCTGACCCGCACTAATCTCTAAGGGGAACTTTCTTGTCGAAAACAGCGATTAAGCTCAAGTTGTTAACCAGATGAACCCGCTCCTCGTAATCCAGGACTAATTCGGTCCCAGCTTTGCTACGAACAACTGTCAGATGCTTCTTAAGGTCAAAGTCACGGATATTATTTATCTTCAACCGTTTACTCATGGTCTCTCTGATACGAGCCTCTCTCTGGAGAGCCAAGCCGTTTTCCTTCGACATCTTCTCCATGACGCTGCCCATAGTGTTGTGATCCAGATAAAGCGGCACCAGTCGCGAGCCCACTGAGACCAGTGACGCGATGATCAGGAGGGTAATCATAACGCTACCGATGCTCCCTCTCTGTCGGTGCTTGCCTAGCAAGGTTCCTCTATTCATCCTCTGACTCCTTACTGTATCCAACCATTGCGCGAAAACTCCGGCAACCGAAGTCCCGGCTTTTTATGCAGCCAGATCGCTACCGCCCTGCCAACGATATTATGTTCTGACACTAGCCCCCAATATCGACTATCGCTGCTCTGATCGCGATTATCTCCCATCATGAAATAGTGGCCTTCCGGAATCACCCATTCATCAACACTTGTTTCACGATAGGGGTTCCTTTGAATCAAGTGCTCAACGGCTCCCAGCTTCTCCGTATATTGCAGAACCGTGGGGTTCACGGGAGGTATCTGGGCAACAAAAGTCTGATTCTGTCGCTTGTCGTTGATATACACGGTCTTATCCTGATACCGAACGACATCACCGGGTATTCCCACCACCCGTTTGATGAAATATTCGTCCTGATGGGGGGGGATAAAGACCATCACCTCGCCGTTCTTTGGCGCTGTAATATCAACAATTTTAGTACCAACAACAGGCAATCTGATGCCATAGGTGAATTTGTTAACCAGAATAAAATCACCGACAGCAAGCGTCGGAATCATCGAACCTGTGGGAATTTGAAAGGGCTCAAACAAAAAAGAACGCAATACTAAAACAATAGCAAGCACAGGGAAAAATGAAATTGAATATTCAACAAAGATCGATTCTTTGAGCATCGCCTCACGAGATTTTCCGTCGATATCACCGGCTGCAGCAACACGGTTGAGCCTCTTTGGACGAAACACCAAGTGGTCAACCAACCACACAATACCAGTTAACGCGGTGGCAAGAACGAGGATAAGGGGGAAATTAATACTCATTTTTCTACCTTCAGCACCGCCAGGAATGCTTCCTGCGGAATCTCAACGCTACCGACCTGCTTCATTCTCTTTTTCCCTGCTTTTTGCTTCTCTAGTAATTTTTTCTTTCGGGTAATGTCGCCACCATAACATTTGGCAGTGACATTCTTGCGCAATGCCTTCACCGTCTGTCTCGCAATAATCTGCCCGCCGATGGCCGCCTGAATGGCAACATCAAACATCTGCCGTGGTATTAGTTCTTTCATTTTTTTCGTGAGTGAAAAACCTTTCCCCCTGGCGTCGTCCCTGTGAACAATTACTGCCAAGGCGTCTACGATATCACCGTTAATTAGCACGTCGAGCCTGACCAGATTGGACGCTTCGAATCGATCGAACGAATAGTCAAGCGAAGCGTATCCCCGAGAGACTGATTTAAGCCGATCAAAGAAATCGAGTACAACTTCATTCATCGGCATGTCATAAGCCAAAGAAACCTGTTTACCGACAAACTGCATGTCTTTTTGAACACCTCGCCTTTCAATACAAAGCGTAATGACACTGCCCACATGTTCGGATGGCACCAAAATGTTTGCTCGCACTATTGGCTCGCGCATCTCTTCTATCGTAGATGGATCAGGCAATTGAGAAGGATTATCAACCTTAGTGACATCACCGGATTTAGTCAGCACTTCATAAACTACCGTGGGAGCCGAAGTGATCAGGTCGAGGTTATATTCCCGCTCCAAACGCTCCTGGATGATCTCCATGTGAAGCATGCCAAGGAAACCACAGCGGAATCCACTTCCCAGCGCATCTGAGCTTTCCGGCTCGTAAGCAAGAGAAGCATCATTTAAGGTAAGCTTTTCAAGCGCGTCCCGGAAGTTGTCAAAATCGTCCGAACTAACCGTGAACATCCCTGCATAAACCTGCGGCTTTATTTTCTCAAAACCCGGCAGCGTTGGCACAGA
>JABIVN010000312.1 GCA_018667205.1 Gammaproteobacteria bacterium
AATCTGGCAAACAACGCTGCAAACCTGGATTCTCAGAATGGCGGCTTTACGGTATTTGGCGTTGTGATCAATAATGGGATGGCCGTGATAGACGAAATCGCGGCGTTGCCCCGGCAGAACTTCCAGGGCACTTTTTCTGACACACCCACCATCAATTTTAACGGCAGTATCACCGCTGACATATTTGTGACGCTCGACTCGCTAACGGTCATCGTCCCGTCCGATTTCGATGGCGATGGCATCACTGATGACATTGACAGCGATGATGACAATGATGGTGAACCAGATACAACCGATGCGTTTCCGTTTGATGAAACCGAAACGTCGGATTTTGACGGTGATGGCATTGGCGACAATGCTGATGCAGATGATGACGGCGATGGGGTCCTCGATACGGATGATGCCTTTCCGCTCGATGCTTCGGAATGGGCAGACGCGGACGGCGACGGTATTGGCGACAACCAGGACTTAGATAATAACGCTTCTTATCTTGGCCGGGCGTATCACATGACCGCTTCCACCAGTGCGAATTTTTCTGAGGTTCACATCATCAATAGTTCGGAATCAGCGCAGTCGTTTACTGGCACGCTCTTCCATAAAAGCGGTCGCCAACTTGGCGGCAGTAATGTCTCCCTTCACGAAGGCGTTATAGCGCCGCAGGCTCGCTTGATTCTGTCCTCTTCTGACTTGGAGCAGCAATTCAATGAAGCTCCCTGGACGGGTCCTGCCATGCTTGATGTTCGCTCAAGTCATCAGTTTGAGTTAATGATCAAACTGTCCAGAAACGGCCGTGTGACCAACACCAACTGCGTTCGAACTGGCAATGCACAAAATGTTGAGGGCGCTGATTCTTCTGATGTCTCCTATATTCGTTTTATCAACGATGGTTCCGCTGCCCTGTTCAACATTCGGGGCACACTCTATGACACAAACGGTGACACGATTGGTGAGCCCAATGTGCAACTCTTAGATTCGTTGGGCCCCAGGGAAGCGATCTTTCTTAGCCGGGATCCACTTAGCGCTATCGTCGGTGATACATGGACCGGCGCCGCCTCACTGGTACTTAGTGACACCTATGAGAACCTGAAACTCATGAATCTGAACTTCGTCAATGATGAAACTTTTTTCAATTTCTCATGCTACGAAGGCGCTAATAACGGCAATGGCGGCTCTTAGCAGCTTGGTCGGGCTTATCACATGATCGCTTCTACTAGCCTGAATTTGTCTGAAGTTCGCATCATCAATAGTTCGGACTGAGCGCAGTCGTTTACTGGCACGCGCTTCCATAAAAGTAATCGCCGACTTGGCGACAGCGATGTCTCCCTGGAATAGCGGTCCCGTAGGCGCGAACCGGAGTAAGTCGGGGTAAGCCGGAGTAAGGATTGAATGCGTACTACTCATTCAGCCCGATCACGCGCTAAAGGCTGGGAAATTGCCAAACCCAATAACGGAATCAATCGTAGAATCAGCTTATCTTTAAAATTTGTAATCATAGCTCTTACGCACGCAGACCAGTCCCGTCTTATTGAGATGGCTTGGGAAGATAGGACCCCGTTTGAAGCGATAGCAACACAGTACGGGCTAAACGAGTCGGCGGTGATAATCTTTATCCGAAAACAGCTAAAAGACAGGACTTTTAAGCGATGGCGACAACGGATTAGTGGGCGGTACACTTAAGCATCTGAAAATAAGGAACCCGGCCGTCAGCCACGCGCATTGCTCCACCCAGTACAAACTAAAGCAGAATAAAACTGTTAGGGGACGAAGGACATAAACTGTCGATCAGCACATTGAACCTGTATCGCCAATCTTTCAGCGTCGGCCCAGTAAGAGCCCTGGATGAATTTCAACCTAGTCCTGAACCAAGCTTGACCAAAGATCCCCCACCGCACCTTTTCCTCAAGTCACAAAAAGGCACTCTTCCACTGCTTGGGTATTACTGGTTTGACGGCCACGTGTACGTGGACAGCCATTGGCCATAAGCGGAAGCCAGGCAATAGTGCTCATAAGTCACTCGGGCAGAGCAGCGCCGCGCAACTGTCCCTGCCAGCCATTAGCATGGATAAAGTTTTCAATTGGCTGGCGCGCTAGCGGCCCAAAACTGTTGTGATTCGTATCAGGATACCCAATTGGGATGTATGACACGACCCGCACCTCATCAGGGATCCCTAAAATCCGGTGGATCGCCTCGCCACACGTGTTTTGATAGGTCGTAAGGCAGGACCCGAGACCCAGCGCGCGTGCCGCCAACAATATATTTTGTGCTGCAGGATAGGTGGTGGCCATGATCGTTGCCTCGGGCGTTGTGTTGGGCTGCGGGTAAACATTCGGCCCACACACCACTATATGCACCGGCACCTCGGCTAGGCCCAGCGCAAGGTTAAGCGCGCCGCGTAGCATTCGCGCGGTCACATCATCGAGCCTTTCGGGCCCACCGAACTGTGCTTCTACATGGTCAACAATCGGTTGCATCAGCTCTGCGATGGCCGTACCCAGCTCAGCCCTTTTGGCCGCATCGGTCACCACCACAAAGTCCCAGCCCTGGGTATTGCCAGGACTGGGCGAACGGGTAGCTGCAAAGATGATTTTTTCTATGAGCTCTGGCGCCACCGGGTCTTTTTTGAAATAGCGAATCGCTCGGCAAGTTTCTATCGCGTCGAATACTTCCATCGTTTTTTCCTTTTTGAGAAAAAATAAAAGTTACGATAGCACTAGTAATACGCCATTGCATGACCGCCCCTCTTTTTCCTAAAAGTGGCGTTGGAAGTCTTGAGGTCAATTTACCTTAGCCCTACAAAACTATTCCCATCCCAGCAGCCGCTAGCCGCCCCACAGGCCCTCTTTACAATCTAAGGCGATAATTTGAAGCTGCATTTATCAGCTTCGCCGAGATTTTATATGCAGATTCTAGTAGAGGCTGGAAGCTATGCCAAAAACAATCAGATTTGCTAAACGTTAACCCATGATACTCACCGTAAAGGCCTTGTCGCCAGGTCGCAGGGTGCCACTTGATATCATCGGTGAACAGAAAAACTGTAGCGGGATGCACAACGCCATGTCAATTCAGACAGATTGCCGATCAGGCGGATTGTTCAAAAGCAGTTATCGGCACGACGCCTTTTCTTAGACCATCGTCTAGAAATACGGCGCCTCTTCTTGAATGTATTGGGCAATAATATCGGCAAGCGCGTCAGTAGAAAGGTTATCCAACTCCTCACCTGCATTGTCCGCGAGTGACTGGGCGCGGAACTGAACAAATCACATGAAAGAAACGCGATCGACGCTAACCACACGACCATGCGTCGTGTCGTTGGGGTTCAGCTAACCTTAGAAAATATGGGGCACAAAGCCTAGAGCCAAAAAATAACTGATGGGCTCGCCTATAGGGAGCGAACCCAACTTGTTAATGTCACGGCGTGTACCAGATAGGAGAAGTGTACGCACGGTCCTGAATAGATACCGGTGCACCTTCAGGAATTTCCACGTCAAAGTATGCAGCATCGATAGTTGTCCAGCGTGGCCTGGGTATTTCCAGAACCCGCACATAATAGAACGCTCGGGTATCGGCG
>JABIVN010000313.1 GCA_018667205.1 Gammaproteobacteria bacterium
CATTCGGCAAAGCCGTCGATGAATTAGGGGGGCTGGACGCGCTTGCTCATCCTGCAGCAATTCAAAGATCTTCTGACGCTTCCGAGGTCACGGTAGAAGACTGGGACCTTATGTTCGCGGTAAACGTTCGGGGCACAATGATTACTAACCAGGTTGCCCATCGTCATATGAAATTATCTGGCGGTGGCTCGATTATCAATTTTGGCTCTATTTCGGGACTGCGACCTGAACCCGTCGCTGCTGCCTACTCTGCTTCAAAAGGCGCAGTTCACTCATGGACACGAACGGCGGCAGGAACCTGGGGAGCCGACAATATAAGGGTTAACGCCATCCTGCCTGCCATCGCCACACCCATGTACCTTGAGGCCCAAGCACGGTACGACAAAGCCACCACTGAAGCCAGTTACTGGCGGAACCATCAACCGATTGCCATGGGCGGTAAATATGGCGACCCGGACAAGGATCTTGGTCCAGTCATGGTGTTTTTCGCATCGGATGCGTCACGTTTTATCTCGGGACAACTGATACCCGTAGATGGCGGTCAGACCAACGTTCGATAACAACAAACCTGTTGCTAATCTCTGTCCTGAGGAACAAGCTCACCACTCAATTTGAGGGGAATCCAATGGGCAGGGAACAAAAAACCAATAAGGAAGGCAAAAAAACAGCGCTGTTGTCGCAAAAAGAAAAGAAAGCGCAAAAGAAAGCAAAGAAAGAGACTAAATCAAAAATCGTCAGTGACCTGTAGTGTCCAGCCTAAACGATCGTCATTAGTTTAGCCGAACTGAACACAACAAACGATAACAATTAGTCAGGCGTCATATTCCTGTCGTTCGTGACTGGCACTAATCCTTTTCTGGATATACTCCCCCGCGGTTATCTCGGGATATCTGGGTTCCTCACCAAGTTTCAAACAGCTATCAAGCACTCTTACCGGCGTTTCAGTATCAGGATCAACAAATACAGCAATACTGTATCGATCAACATCGCCTAGTTTAGGTTGCACTCGATGCGGGGTAGACCGATATTTCCCATTCGTCCAGCGCTCCATCAGGTCTCCGGTATTTATGACAATGGAATCGTTCTCAGGTGCAACTGGATGCCAGACCCCCGCCTCGTCCTGCACCTCAAGGCCACCAATATCTTGCTGGAACAACAAAGTAATCATGCCGTAGTCAGTATGCGCGCCTGCGCCAAGCTGACCCTCCGAAATATCGTCGACCCCTGAAGATGGGTAATAGAGTAAACGCAAACTGACATTTTCGCCCTGATGATATTGCACAAAAAAATCCTGCTCCACTCCAAGCGCTTTCGACAGTACTCGCTGAATACGGTGAGCACCTTCCAGGCAGGCTTTATAAAAATCTGTGCTCTGGTCCCTGAATTCAGGCTTAGGCCACCGCGGATCGTCCTTGTCATGTCGAAACAGGTTGCGAAGCGTGAAGGTTTGCTTAAGGTCAGCGGGTTTACTGGGATTAAGGTGCTCTACTCCCAAAGACTGATAACCAAAATTCTCTACGGCGCTTGTGTAGGCAGAGGTTAATTTTTGCTCTTCGGAAAGAGAGAAGAACCACTTTGACAAGGCAAAGACATGGTCAACCTGCGCCGACGCAATCCCTAAGTTCATTATCCTCATAAATCCCGAACGGGTTAATGCTCGGGATACTTGGTTTGCCAGATCTTCGAGCGCGGCATCGTCCTGCTCGTCGTATCCCTGAAAATCTATTGTTGGTATGAACACAGACACCCATCCACTCCTTTAAGGGTTTACATTCTTTTCAAGCCAGCTGATCAATTTCCCCCTCTCATCAACTGTCATACCCGTCAAATTACCCAGCGGCATATAGCCAGCCTGAACCGCCGTCAGAATCTGGGAGGCTGATTGCAAGATCACATCCTGGTCATCCATCAGTATTCCCGCTGGCGGCGCAAAAAAACCTGGTTGAGTCGGTGATCGTGAATGACATACTGCGCAATGCGTGTTGATCAATGCGAAGGCAGCGCCATCAGTCACGGTTGTTGCAAGAGAGGCCTGCTTTTGTTCGTAGCGTTCCACACCGAGCCAACTGAACAGCAGCACAAACGCAATGAAGGCTTTAATCAATATTGCATAATGGACCACGCCTTGATGCCGCAGGTTAAAGAAATGCCTAGCATAGGCTGTGATCGCAATAATAGCGGCCAAGATAGCCCAATTATAGACGTGCCCGTACAGAAACGGATAGTGATTGCTGATCATGCAGAACAGCACAGGCAACGTAAAATAATTGTTATGTGTTGAGCGCTGTTTGGCAATCGCCGCGGGCACAGGATCAGGATCC
>JABIVN010000314.1 GCA_018667205.1 Gammaproteobacteria bacterium
GCCAGAACCTGTGCAGCGGCAGACAGAACTGGCCATGCTTTACTGCATACCCTCTATCAGGGGAACCTTAAAGCCGGTTCAGTCTTTTTCAGTGAATGGTTCGCGGTTGATCTGGTTAAGAACTCGAATGGTGCAGTCGTTGGCGTAACAGCAATTTGCATGGAAACCGGTGAACTTCATTACATTAAAGCAAAAGCGACTGTCCTGGCGACGGGTGGAGCAGGCCGCATATATCAGTCAACGACCAACGCGCTGATGAACACTGGCGATGGTACAGGCATGACCCTTCGCGCCGGGTACGCTGTCCAGGATATGGAAATGTGGCAGTTTCACCCCACTGGTATTGCTGGTGCAGGTACTTTAGTAACGGAAGGATGTCGCGGCGAAGGCGGTTATCTGGTGAATAAAGACGGCGAACGTTTCATGGAACGTTATGCCCCGAATGCGAAAGACCTGGCGGGCCGGGATGTGGTCGCAAGAAGCATGGTCCTTGAAATACTGGAAGGCCGTGGCGCAGGTGAGAACGGCGATCACGTGCTCCTGAAACTGGATCACTTGGGCGAAGAAATTCTTCATTCAAGGTTGCCGGGTATTATAGAGCTGTCCAAGACCTTTGCGCATGTTGATCCGGTTAAGGAACCTATTCCTGTTGTACCAACCTGTCACTACATGATGGGCGGTCTACCCACAAATGTTCATGGTCAGGCGATCATGGTAGATGCGAATGGCAAGGATCAGATAGTGGACGGACTGTATGCCGTGGGTGAGGCAGCGAATGTTTCTGTCCATGGCGCGAATCGACTAGGCGGAAACTCTCTTCTGGACCTTGTTGTCTTCGGCCGAGCCGCAGGCCTTCATATTACTGATGCGCTGGCACAGGGCATGGATTCGGGTGAGGCATCGGATTCTGATTTGGAAGCATCCATGGTGCGACTAAATCGCTGGGATAGTTCAAAAGGTGATGGTGAGTCACCCGCTGCGCTTAAGAAAGAACTGCAGCAATGCATGCAGCTGAACTTTGGCGTGTTCCGCAAAGAAGCGCCCATGTTAGACGGTATTAAGAAGCTTGAGGAATTACGGGAGCGAATTGGAAAGGCTTCGCTTAATGACGATTCGAGAGCTTTTAACACAGCACGACTTGAGGCACTGGAACTGGATAACTTGCTGGAGATTGCCGAGGCAACTGCCATCAGTGCGGAGGGGCGTAGGGAAAGCCGTGGTGCGCATGCACGTGATGATTTCCAGGTAAGAGACGATGAAAACTGGTTGTGCCACTCCATCTTTGATCCCAGCACCAAGAAACTGACTAAGCGTGCTGTTAACTTCGACCCGAAGACAGTGCCCACCTTCGAACCAATGGAAAGAACCTACTAGGGTTCGATAGAGATAACAGGAATTAATATGCAGGTAAGTGTATATCGCTACAATCCGGATGCGGATAAAGAACCCTACATTCAGGACTTCGATGTTGAGATCCCGGGCGGACGCGACTTAATGGTGCTTGATGTCCTTGAATTGCTGAAGGAGAGGGATCCTTCTGTCACCTATCGGCGATCCTGTCGCGAGGGAGTTTGTGGTTCAGATGGTGTGAGCATGAATGGCAAAAATGGCTTGGCATGCATTACGCCGCTCTCGGAGGTTGTCCGTGATGACAAACTCACGATCAAACCACTGCCTGGATTACCTGTGATTCGTGATCTGGTCGTCGATATGGAGCAGTTCTACAAACAGTATGAAAAAGTTAAGCCATACCTGTTGAATGATGAGCTGGCGCCTGGACGAGAGCGACTCCAGTCACCCGAAGAGCGTGAAAAGCTTGATGGCTTGTATGAGTGTATTCTTTGTGCGTGCTGTTCGTCGTCATGCCCTTCATACTGGTGGAACCCCGATAAATTCATTGGCCCGGCAGGATTGCTTCAGGCTTATCGGTTTCTAGCGGATAGTCGGGATAACGCTACGGAAGAACGCCTCGCAGAGCTTGAAGACCCGTTCAGTGTTTTTCGCTGTCGCGGTATCATGAATTGTGTTTCTGTCTGTCCCAAAGGACTTAATCCAACTCGTGCTATTGGGCATATTCGAAACATGCTGCTGAAGAGAGCTATATAGCGCTCTCTTCGGTACCAGGCTGTGTCCACTCTGATTTAATGCCTGTATAATGCCCACCTCAAAATAGTCCCCATTGGTACGAGGTAACGGGATGGTAGACAGTGCGATGGAGCGTATGTGGCGTTCAGGCCATATATCCGCTGGCAATGCTGCATATGTAGAGGAACTCTACGAGAAGTTTCTGGTGGATCCCGACGAAATACCCGAGCAATGGCGAAGCTATTTCGAATCTTTGCCGAAAGTGGAAGGCAAAGACGCGCCAGATATCTCCCATGGCACGGTTCGCAGCCACTTTCTGTTGTTGGCGAAGAATCAGGCGCGGGTTGTACCCGTTTCAGCCAGCAGTGTTCACGCTGATTACGAGCGAAAGCAATTTGCCGTCAGCGAACTCATTAGTGGTTATCGAAGAAGGGGCCATCTCAAGGCTAATCTAGACCCGCTTGGTCTCCAGGTGCCTCTGCATGTTCCGCTTCTGGAACTTGAATATCACAAGCTATCCGCCGCCGACTTGGACACGAGTTTCCAGACGGGGGATGTCTTTTTCGGCCAAGGCGAAGCACCACTTAAAGACATGATAGCGGTACTGGAGAGTACGTACTGCGCATCAATCGGTGCAGAGTACATGCATATCTCTGACGAGGCTGAACAGATGTGGGTTCAGCAACGAATGGAGAGCGCACGGTCCAAGCCTTCGTTTAGCAATGGCGTTAAGAGAAGAATTCTTGATCGACTGATCGCCGCCGAGGGTCTTGAGAAATACCTTGGCACCAAATATCCGGGCACCAAACGGTTTGGGCTTGAAGGCGGTGAGTCTTTTATACCCTGCCTTGGGGAACTCATTCATCGCGCAGGCTCTTCCGGGGTCGTCGAGACCGTGATCGGGATGGCGCACCGCGGACGAATCAATGTTCTGGTCAACCTCCTGGGTAAAGATCCAGCTGAACTTTTTGATGAATTCGAAGGCCGGTACACGCCGGGGTTTGGTTCTGGTGATGTGAAATATCATCAGGGTTTCTCATCGAACCTGATGACGCCGGGAGGAGAGATGCACCTGGCGCTTGGTTTCAACCCGTCGCACCTGGAAATATCCGCGCCGGTTATCGTTGGTTCTGTTCGTGCAAGAATGGACAGAAGGCAAGATACACAGGGCGAAAAGGTCCTTGCGATCAACGTGCACGGTGACGCTGCATTTGCAGGGCAGGGC
>JABIVN010000315.1 GCA_018667205.1 Gammaproteobacteria bacterium
CCACGAGGCATTGATGTAGCCAAAAGTCTGCGCCATATTTGGAATGCCTGAAAACATCATCCCCTTGTACGAAAAGGTCTCAGGTACCTTCACTGCTTGCCCGTCAACCACAAATTCAACCCCGGAAAGCACAATTAACTTCAGGCCGGTCGCCGTCACAATAATATCGGCAGGCAGTACCTCACCGTTTTTAAGTTTCAGACCGTCCTGAGTAAAAGTATCGATCTGTTCTGTCACAACCTGAACAGCACCCGTCTTGATCGCTTCAAACAGATCTCCGTTAGGTATCAGACATAGTCTCTGGTCCCAGGGGTTATAGCTTGGAGTGAAATGTTTTTCAGTGAGCTCCGCGCCTAGATGAGCTCTTACTCCACCCAAGATTTTTCTCTTAATCACGCTAGGGGCTACACGGGTTTGCCGATAGATGTAGCCCTGCATCACCGTGTTTTTAAATCGTGTTATTGCATAGGCCCAAGCATCCGGCAAACACCACCGAAGGAAGTTCGCTACTTTGTCATGGTCAGGGCGTGACACAACGTAGGTTGGCGAGCGCTGCAACATGGTCACCTGCGCGCCTTTTTCTGCCATAGAGGGCACCAGCGTCATTGCCGTTGCGCCGCTTCCAATCACAACCACTTTTTTACCACTGTAATCCAAAGCTTCAGGCCAGAACTGCGGATGAACGACCTTGCCCTGAAAGCTTTCTAAATTGGTGAAGTCTGGGTCGTGCGGCTGCTCGTAGTTGTAGTAACCGCCGCACATACTGATGAAGCCGCAAGTCAGGGTTTCCGTTTTACCCCCTACCTTCTCTACCGTCAGCTGCCACCTCGCTTCATCAGTTGACCATTCGGCCTTCCTGACTTTGGTTCCAAACTGTATGGAATCCCGAAGTCCAAACTCATCAGTCGTCTGGTTAACATATTTGAGAATCGAAGGGCCATCGGCAATCGATTTCGCGTCTGTCCAGGGTTTAAAACTGAACCCAAGTGTATGCATATCGCTATCCGACCGGACCCCGGGGTAGCGAAACAAGTCCCAGGTACCACCAATCGTTTCACGTGCTTCCAGGATGGCGAATGATTTTCCCGGGCAGGTCTTTTGAATATGAACTGCAGCGCTAATACCGGAAATTCCCGCACCTACAATAATTACGTCGTAGTGGCTCATTTATGTTCTCAGGGTCGTTTAACAAACTGCATTGTACCTATTGCCATGAGAATCAACAGACCTGCAATATCCGCTAAAAAGAGGGGCTAACGGTGCTTCCCGGTCAAGCGTACTACCGACTCAACCCGGCAGGCTAGCCTGGCGCGGCGTAACGGATCAGCCGTCACCAATTCGCGCCAGATCTTCCGGGCAGGTGATTCTGATACCAAGATCACGGATAAGGCCATCCTGGAGCCCATAGATCCACCCATGAACATCGACCGCCTGGCCGCCTCGCCAGGCTTCATTAATAGCACCCGTGCGACAGAGTGACCTCACCTGGTCAATAACATTAAGCTCGCAAAGCCTCGATTGCGCCGCTTCGGGCGCCAAGGACTCCAACTCAACCCGGTGCTGAGAAGACAAACTACGAATGCCGCTGAGCCAATGGTCAACAATACCCTCGGTGGACCCCGCCAAGGCCGCTGCCACGCCTGCACAACCATAATGCCCGCAAATAATGACATGCCGAACCTTGATCTGCTTAATTGCAAACTCCACTACTGACATGCAATTCAAATCGGTCTGCAGCACAACATTTGCAACATTTCTGTGAACAAACACCTCTCCTGGCATGAGGCCAGTAATCTGGTTCGCTGGTACACGACTGTCAGAACAACCAATCCATAGAAACCTCGGCTTTTGTTGTTTCGTTAAGCGCGCAAAAAACCCTGGGTCTTCCTGTTCAATTTTTTCAGCCCAAGCTTTATTGCGCTCGAGCAATTCCTGAATTTCGTCAGCCATACAGCACCTTATTTAATCTGTTGTTGTCATAAAACGGCAAAGCGGGGGCAAGATTATCATCAAAGTGCATGATTTTTTTTATTTAAGATGAGACAGTGAACGCTTATTCAAGGCAGGCAAGCCAATGACAGGCACAGTTAATTTAAAAGGAAAAGTCGCGGCCATCACTGGAGGTACCCGTGGTATCGGTCGGGGCATCGCAGAGATTCTGCTATCCGCAGGCGCGAGCGTTGCCATTAATGGGAGAAACCCCGAAAAAGGCCAGCAGGCGCTGAAAGAAATGGATGCAGGTGACAGGGCTATCTTTATATCCGGCGACGTTAAAAAACAAGAGGACGTAGAAATGTTCATCGGCAAAACGATTGAGCAATTCGGAAAAATTGATATTCTTGTTAACAATGCCGGGGGCTCCGGTGGCTTCGCGCCTGTTTCAAAACTCAGTGACGAAGCGTGGCAGGAAGCCGCCTCGTGGATATTACATTCAGCATTCTGGGCAACCCGAGCTGCGCTTCAGGATATGGAACCTCGCGGTTGGGGTCGCATCATCAACATCTCGTCCGTAGAAGGAAGACAAGCTAACAAAGAAAACGTGTCCCATTATATAACGTTTAAGCACGCGCTCAACGGATTCACTAAAGCGGTCGCACTGGAAAATGGCCCTAAAGGTATTACCAGTAATGCCATCAGTCCCGGGGCCATTGAGACCGACCTGATGAAGGAGGCCGGGCCCGCGGCCGCAGAATCAGCTGGTATCACCTATCAACAATTTAAAGAAAATTACGCACAGGATGCTGCGATCAAGAGACTAAACACGGTGGACGAAGTCGCCGGGCTGTCACTGTTTTTATGCTCGGACATGGGTGCAGGGATGACAGGTGCCATATTGCCGGTAGATGGAGGAACTGCACTATAGGGCTCAATGAGGGTTCAATGAGGGGGGGCGAGGTAGACAAAGAAGAGGAACCTCTGACGCTGACTGCGGCCTGCATAGCTGATGACCCGAATAGCGGCCGACGCGAGACCTAAAGTGATTCGGTTGTGATGAAGTTCGCATTGAACCCGAACAGGTTGCGCTATTGCAGGTGCCATTTCTAATCGATTGAATGACGCCAGGACGGCACTTGGTCATTCGCACTGCGCAACAACTTTGACGCCATTAGCGCATGAATTTTTTATTCAAGATGAGCCACCGAACACGGCTCAACAGGGGGAAAATCAATGACAGAACCCGTTAATCTAAAAGGAAAGGTCGCGGCGATCACCGGCGGCACCCGCGGTATCGGTCGGGGCATCGCAGAAATCTTGCTATCTGCAGGCGCAAGCGTTGCCATTAATGGCAGAAACCCGGGAAAAGGTCAGCAGGCGCTGAAAGAAATAGATGCAGGTGACAAAGTTATTTTTATAGCCGGCGACGTTACAAAACAAGAAGACGTAGAAATGTTCATCGGCAAGACAATCGAGCGATTCGGAAAAATTGATATCCTTGTTAACAATGCGGGTGGCGCCAAAGGTTTTGCACCGATTTCCGAACTCAGTGACGAGGCATGGCAGGAAACCGCATCGTGGATATTGCATTCTGCATTTTGGGCAACCAGAGCGGCGCTCCAGGATATGGGGCCTCGTCGCTGGGGCCGCATCATTAACATCTCATCGGTCCATGGCACACAGGCCAGCAAAGAAAACGTGCCCCATTATATAACCTTTAAACACGCGTTAAATGGATTCACCAAAGCGGTGGCGCTGGAAAATGGCACCAAAGGTATCACCAGTAATGCCATCAGCCCAGGGGGCATTGAGACCGACTTGATGACGGAATCAGGCCCTGCAGCGGCGGAATCGGCAGGCATCACCTACGAAGAGTATAAAGAAAGTTACGCACAGGATTCTGCGATCAAGAGACTAAACACGGTGGAGGAAGTTTCGGGACTGTCTCTATTTCTCTGCTCGGACATGGGTGCCGGGATCACAGGCGCTATATTGCCGGTCGATGGAGGAACGGTGCTATAGCAATGACCAAGCTAAAGGCACCTATGAAAGCACTAGCGTTTTAGCTGATGTTTACACGATGAAAACAGAACCCAAGGTCTATGGGTTTATAGAACGCCACTAGGAAACGCCACTGGATTTAACCAAAGAAAGCATAAAATTCGCATACATAAAGGAAAAAGTGATGAAGATACTGCTCATGCTACTACTACTGCCGTTTTATGCCGCGGCTGACTCACACTGCAAAACTTCCGAATGGGGTCCCGACGACCAGATTGGAGCGGCGAATAGAATCACCGAAATGTCAGTGATTGAAGCTGCCAAATTGGTCAAGACCGGAAAAACCTATTCACTGGGTCTTACTATTGATGCCAATACACCAGCTTTTGCTCCCCGCAGCCTGTCACTGACTGTGGTACAACCGAACCAGCAGGAGGGTGCCCGACCCTTTCACAACATGACCTACAACGACGATATTTTCAGTGGTTGGCTAGGTATAGGCTCACAAATTGATGGCCTCGGTCACCTTGGAGAAAACGGCGTCTACTATAACTGCAACCACGCGAAGGATTTTGCTGCGGTCGGTGGTTTAACAAAGCTTGGTATAGAGAATGTACCCCCAATCGTCACCCGAGGCATCGTGCTGGATATCGCTGCCCACTACGGCGTAGACCACCTAAAAGCAGGTCAGCACTTTTCAGTTAAAGATGTCAAAGCAGTGGAAAAAAACCAGGGAACACCGATCAAGGAAGGTGA
>JABIVN010000316.1 GCA_018667205.1 Gammaproteobacteria bacterium
ACTGCGCCCATCACCCAAACACGATCGATCGCCCATCCGGTATTTGATGCTGCGTTCGGCGGCGCCGCCGCACTAGGCGTACGAACCTTTACCCCTGGCCAATCGCAGACCCTGAACGGGCTTCTAGCGGTACACGATTGGCTGCACCCGACGGCACCCCAGCCAGGAAAAATCCGCGTTCACGGTGGCATACATACCTTGCCCTACCCAATGGATATTGCACTTCGAGTCGCGGCCGCGATTGGCTTCACCCAATCACCAAAATTACTCGGCAGCTTACTAAAACGATAATGCAGCAATAACTGCGAACCCCGTACACTCAGAGCCGTTGCTATCATGGCTTTCCGCTCTGTTCACCAATAGCGTTATCAACACGACACGCGGGTACATGCCAGGTTCAATAAAGACGTGAGTTAAACTACCCTTCACCCGAGGCACCCGCGAACGGGTCATTTTCAGTTACTTAACGTCGAACATGGCCCCAAGGGGTTACGTCTTGGGCTTAGCGTTCTCTCGCCATCCCATGCTTAAAACATTGAGAGTCCATCTAATAAGGCCCTTGCGGGACCTACAGCGACCCCTGTATTTCTTCTCAGAAGGTCTCTGTATGCACTCAACGCCTGGCCAAAATCGACGCTTATCATGGGCGTCACCTGAATGGCTAACAAAACATAAAACGACCGGTACCGGTTCCAAACCCTGGTTACATTGAACCACTACTCGTTGTGCGGGACCCTACCAGCGATTTTAACGATCGTTTTATGGTCCCGGTTTGATAATTTACGAATATCTCAAAATATATCTGCGTTATCCTGCCGTTGTCTAACCTCTTTGTTTTGCTATGCTGTGATTTTGCTATGCTGTGGTTTTGGATCGCGCAGGGTCTGTCAGTCGCTTGACCGGACAAAAAATATCCAAGAATTGCTAAAGGATTACTAAGACGTCGCAATGTTAAATGTTGCTCGCAACCCATCATCGATACAGCCAAGAGTCCCAGGAGATTAGCTTGCATAAATTGACCATTGAAGGGTCTGTCACTGATCGCATGGATGTGATTCGACCTTTTATTCTAACCGGCAGCGTTCTGGACATGGGTATCGTGGATTCGCGCAGAGGCAAGCGAGATACGGGAAGCCAACTGGAGACCAAGACAGCCACATCTCTTTTCAAGCAAATTTGCGATCAAAACTCCGACACACTCGGGGTAGATATTGATGCCGAGGGTATTGAGATTTTGAACAAGCAGGGCTTCAATACCCGCCACGAAGATGTCGTCTCCATGAAGCTTGGGAAAACGTTTGATACCATTGTCGCCGGAGAATTGATTGAGCACCTGCCAAACCCTGGTACCTTCCTGGAAAACATGTCGCAGCATCTGAATCCTGACGGCACACTGGTGATCACCACGCCCAACCCCTTCTATTCAAAACAAACCTGGAAAATCTGGCGTCATAGCCAGCCTTCTGTTCATGAAGAACACACCTGCTGGTTCGACCCAATCACGCTGACAACCCTTTGTCAGATGTCCGGATTAAAGGTTGATAAGGTCTACTGGGTGCAGAAAAAAAATGGCTTGCTGAAAACATTACCAGCGCGTTTCCGCAGCTATTTTTCACATTCTTTTATACTTCTGGCGAAACGCGCCTAACGTTTGTTGCGTGCAGGCCTAGTTACCCGTCAGCGGTCGTTCGTACATAGGTCGGCCGTGCATTGGTAGCCCGTGCATTGGTAGGTCGTGCATTGGTAGGTCGTGCATTGGTAGGTCGTGCATTGGTAGGTCGTGCATTGGTAGGTCGTCAATCGGTAGGTCGTGAATCGGTAGTACCCTGCTGACCACTGTCTACGCCCCTCATGCGAAAATCTTGACAACGGTGGCATAGGAGTACTGCTGATAAACTGCAGCAGCGACCTTTTTACCCGCGGGCCGGACCTAGGCCCTATTGGGAAGAGGCTCTTTCGGGGCCTGATGAAAAATACTATGCCCGCAAGACGAGGTTCTTTTACGGGAAGTGAACGCACCTACTGGCTGATGATATCGGGTGTTGGAAAAAGGAAACAAAGGCGTGCTGGGCCGGTGACAGCCCAGATTATCAGCGTTCTAGCGCCACTTCCTTAGCGTCCCCGTAGCGGATCAAATAACCGATCCTTCCCTTTGGATAGCAAGCCAGGCTTCGATTTTCTTCCCGACTTTGATAGGAAGAACCCTCCAATACATAATGAAAGGAGTACCGTCTTTTTTATAGTTGATCGCTTTCCCTTCAAATTTCCCGCCGGTCTTCAACGCCACAGAG
Organism: Gammaproteobacteria bacterium; assembly: GCA_018667205.1. GTDB lineage: Bacteria > Pseudomonadota > Gammaproteobacteria > Pseudomonadales > Azotimanducaceae > UBA9659. The sequence goes on from JABIVN010000316.1 coordinate 2,292, forward strand.
AGACGATCGATAACCTTCTTGTCGGTTCCTTTGCCCTGCAGAATTCGTGGTGTCTTTCCTAAAACGTCAGAAGGTTCATGACCAGTTAGTTTTTTGAAGGCCTTATTTGCGTAGGTTATTTTTCCTTTAGCGGACGCGTCGGTTATCAAAATAGAGTCGAAACTATTTTCTGCCAGCACCTTCAGCAGGGCCAGACTCGATTCGGTACTACCCAGCGTTTTTTCAATTGCGGAAGCCATGTGTCGCCTTTTTTCAGTTTTAGTAATTATTATACGCGCCGCCGCCGCTTATAGATCAAACGCTATTCGAAGTTCCTGCAATGGGGCTTTTAAAGGTCACTCTCGCTCTAGCATCTAAACCGCAGTCATCCGGAAGGTGTTTCAGCAGGATCGAAACTTCGCCAGGCTCGGCGCTAGCAACCAAACTAATCGGTTGCCGCCAGAATCATATTTAAGTGTGCGGCTATATATAGTCTATACAGTGTCCATCACGTCAACGACGATGCCGACAACTCTGCCAACAACTCTGCCAACAACGATGCCAACAACTCTGCCGACAATCATGCCAACAACAGCTTCACCACGTTGCCTTTGCATCGATGAGCGAACCGCCACCCAAAGCCTTATACAGGCTTATGATCTTGCCATGTCGCCTAGCGTTGATCGTAAACGGATTCAAAACTTACCCTAGGGCCGGATCTGTCTGGGCAGAAATTCGCACAACAATATCCGGTAAGCAGGGCAAAGATAACCTTGGTATATTAAATGCCTTGCTGACACAGTTAACCACACGAGAAATAATGGCCTAGTCCGACCCACACACTAAGGAACTCACCATGAGCAAAGCGACCAACACCACCAACACCACCTATTCTGTTTGTACGATCTGTGACATTGGCTGTCAGTTGCGTACCGAAGTTGCCGACGGGAAAGTTAAGCGGGTCATTGCGCATGACAATCCTATGCTGGCGCCAAATGTCTGCTACAAAGGTATTGCCGCTGCGGATATCCACAATCACGCAGACCGACTCAAGGTGCCGCTCAAGCGAGTGGGTGAAAGGGGAGAAGACAAGTGGGAGGAAATTTCTTACGAGCAGGCAATGGACGAAATCTCTGAAAGACTAGGCAAGGTGGTGGCCGAACATGGACCTGAAGCGTTTGCGGTTTCAACGTCAGGCTGGAATACCCAGTCGACCCACAGCACGGATCGACGGTTTATGAACCTTTTGGGTTCACCGAACTGGATCAGTGGCGTTGCGCTGTGTGCGGGTAACACCGCGGCGGTCAACAAACTGACCTATGGCTGGTTCCCCATGCCCGACTGGGGAAGCACCAACTGCATCGTTCTTTTTGGGCATAACCCACGCAAGCACTCATGGACGCCAATCTTTAATGCGATTAATGCTGCTCGGAGTCGTGGCGCCAAAGTGATCGTATTAGACCCGCGGGTATCCGATCAGGCCGAAACTGCAGACCTGCACCTTAGACTCCGAACCGGCACTGATGCGGCAATGTGCCTGGGTTGGCTAAAAGTCATTTTTGATGAAGAACTTTACGATAAGGAATTTGTCGCAAGCTGGTGTACGGGATTTGAAGAACTTCGCCAGCGGGTAGACGAATACCCACTTGACCGTGTTGAAGAGATCACCGGCGTAGATAGGGAACTAATCGCTGAAGCTGCCCGGATGTACGCTAACGCGAATGGCGCAGTCATCCCCTGGACGCCAATTACCGATCAGCAGATTTCTTCCACTTCGGCGATTCGGCTGCACTCAATACTACGCGCCGTTACAGGCAACCTGGATGTTGTCGGTGGGGAGACCTTGGGGGGCTTCAATCCTAACTATATCCCTGAATCCGAAATAGGCATGCACGGAGCCCTTTCTGATGAGCAAAAAGCCAAACAGTTAGGGTTCGATGACCACCCCGTGTTTACCTACCGGGTGGCGGAAAAGCTGAAACAAGAAACCGAAAAAGTCTGGGGGTATCCATACGCAGATCTTGTCATGGGTTGCCAGATGGCCAATCCAACCAACGTCTTTCGCGCGATGGCAACCAGTGACCCCTACCCTATCAAGGCATTCTTCGCGTTAGGTAATAACGCCCTAATGAGTTATCCAAACCAGCACCAGGTTCTGAAAGGCATGATGAACCAGGATCTGATCGTTGCGCATGAAATCTTTATGACACCCACCGCTATGCTCGCCGACTATGTATTGCCGGGCGATGTCTTTACAGAGAGAAACCATATCGCCGATAGCTGGAGTTGGACAACCAGACTGACGCTGTCCCAGAAAGCCGTCGAACCGCCACCGGAGGCATCAAGCACCTATCAGTTTTGGCATGACCTGGCACATCGCATGGGATTTTCGGAACATTTCCCGTGGGAGACACTGGAGGACATATTAGACTATCGCCTGTCACGCTCCGGTCGCACCTTTGCAGAGTTTGCGAATACAACCATCATGGAAGCACCAACGCCGGCGTTCAAAAAGTATCAACAACGAGGTTTTGCGACGCCGTCCGGAAAGGTCGAGCTTTACTCCAGCATTCTTGAAGACCTTGGTTTTGACCCGCTGCCTTATCACAGGGAAGGACCCGCTATTTCTGAAGCGTACCCTTACAGAGTGTTTACCGGCGTCCGGGAGGATGCTTTTTTTCAAACTGGGCAACGAAATATTAAAGCACTGCGTGATCGCAGCCCCTCACCGAAACTGTTTCTGCATCCAGAAGATGCAGCGCGGGAAAACGTTCAAGACCAAGATTGGGTCAGGCTAGAGACCGCACATGGCGCTGTGACCGCAAAAATACTGGTCCAGAACTCCATGAAGTCTGGGCATATACGGGTCCCGCACGGCTGGTGGTATCCGGAACTTCGATCCAGCGAACATCTGGCGGGAGCATTCATCTCGAGCGATGCGGTTCTGTGTTCTGACGAAGAGGAGTTTTTAGATTATGAACAGGGGGTACCTCACTTCAAAGGCTTTCCAGGAAGGATTGTAAAAATAGCGACACCGCTGAATCTGTCAGAACAGACACTCAACGGTTAACCAGTCTCACCAGCAACAAGACAGACGACGTAAAGCCCCAGAGGAGGTAAAGCCCCAAAGGAAGTGAAGCCCCCAAGGAAGTGAAGCTCAAGAGGAAGTAAAGCCAAAGCGACATTGATGACCAATAGGCCATTTGCAGACCCTCCCCCAATAGATATCATCCCAACTTCTTCGGGGCGGGCCGCATATTAGGCGGCAACGCTATGGCCCCATTTTTCTATCGCGGCTTTTTATTGTTGCTAACGTAAACGTCTGACCTTATTTAGCGTGGGATTATCGTGGGATTGTCGTGGTTTACGACCGGGGTATTTGCAAGCTGGCCCTAGGGGAGTGTCATCATCTCAGGCTCAACGCCCTGAGAGCGCAGCCAATCACGCAATGCGTAACCGGTACCCGCCGGCCACACGACACATTCTTCGGGTGGCATGAGTTTAAAGCTGTCGAGTTCCTCGTTCAGCGTTATGGTTCCTGTTGCTTGCACGTGGTAACCAATAATGACCTGGTTCATCCGCTCGAAGGGATAAACGCCAATCAAGGTAGCAGGCGTTGCATCTAGGTCAAGCTCTTCTTTGACTTCGCGAACGGCGCATTGGGCAGGCCCCTCGCGATGATCAACGAAGCCAGTAATCAAACCATAGAAGTTATTAGGCCACGATCGATTATGGGCAAGCACAATATTGCCCTCGTACTCAACGACCACTGCGGCTACCGGCGTTGGATTGTCGTAGTTCACAAAACCACAGTCGGCAGAACACTCTACGCGATCTTTTACTCGCTCCACCAGAGGTGCGGCGCACATCGGACAAAACTTGAATTTTTTCATGGACTTGCCTTGATGTCATTAGCGTAAATAGAACACATTCAGAATATTGCCTTGGTGGTCGCCGTGATGTTGAAGTATGCCTTATCGTTGCCGCGTTCGATATCACGGCCTCCTCAATTCAGCCACGATTCCTGAGCGTGTTTGAACGTAGGTCTTCTCCGTCGTGATGCCAACCCGGCGCTAGAAATAAGTATCGGAGTTTGTCTCCCGGTTTATCGGCAGCCTTGATATCGCGCCACAGACCAAGATATTCGCCTGCCGCCACAGTCACGGGGTTATGAGTATCGATGTTTTTTGTCAGCCCGTACTCTGCAGGGTCTGCGTCAAGTTCCTCTGAAAAAGTACCAAACATCCTGTCCCAGATGATCAACACCCCTGCATGATTTCGATCCAGGTAGCGAACGTTAGAAGCATGATGCACCCGATGATGTGACGGGGTATTAAATAGCCATTCGATCACACGAGGCAACTTTTTTACCAATTCTGTATGGACCCAGAACTGATAAATCAGGTTAAGGGCAATGATTGTGAAGATCATGAGTGGATCAAATCCCAGTAACGGTAACGGAACCCAAAAACAGTATTTGTGCACCCGCTCCCCTACCCCCTGTCGCAAAGCTGTCCCGAAATTAAATTTTGTTGATGAATGGTGAGGCACATGACCTGCCCACAAAATTCGCGTTTCATGATTAGCACGATGAAACCAGTAATAAACAAAATCATCCAGAAAAAACAACAGGATCCATGCCCACCATTGTCGTTGAACGCCGTCACGCAACGGCGAGAGTTCGTGCAGATAGAAGAATGCGATGAAAGCTGCGATTTTTGGCAAGAAATCAACAGCGGATGAGAGCAACAGCATGGCGACCGAAACGCCTAAATCTTTGGTGGCGTACAACTGACGATGCAGCCGCAGTGAAATGAGCGCCTCGAGTACAATTGCCAAAAGGAATAACGGTAAGGCGATAGCGGTAAAGCGATCGTTGCTGATTTGGGTAATGACATGTTCTAACGGCATGCGGGTAC
>JABIVN010000317.1 GCA_018667205.1 Gammaproteobacteria bacterium
AACGGTAATTTCATGTTGTCACCGGACGGTATTGTTGCTGTGCTTGATTGGGAGGTTGCTCATGTCGGTGATCCCATGCGGGATCTTGGCTGGATGTGTACCAATTCCTGGCGATTTGGTGCCAGCGACCCGGTTGGTGGCTTTGGTCAATACGAAGACCTGTTCCAGGGATATGAAGACGAGTCCGGCAAGATCGTCGATCCAGAGCATGTAAAATTCTGGGAAGTCTTTGGTTCATTCTGGTGGTCGGTAGGCTGCCTCGGCATGGCCGAACATTACCGAAGCGGCCCGGACAAAACCGTAGAACGACCGGCGATTGGTCGGCGTACGTCAGAGTGTCAGGTCGATTGTGTCAATCTGCTGATTCCAGGTCCCGTTAAGATGGTGAAGGAATCACCAGGATTCACGAGCGTGGATATCCCTCGCACCGATGAACTGCTTGTCAGTGTCAGGGATTTCCTTCGCAACGATGTCATGGATGAAACGACTGGTCGGGCAAATTTTTTGTCGCGGGTGGCCGCCAACTCATTAGATATTGTGCTGCGCGAATTATCGTTAGGGCCCCTGCACCAAACGTTGGAGCTTGACCGACTGCGGGCGTTGTTCGAGTCCGACGAAGGCCTTGATGTCCTTAAAAGGCGACTGGTGACAGCGCTACGTGATAAGCAAATCTCGTTGGACAATGAGGCGCTGCAGAATCACTTGCGTCAGACGGTGGTCAACCAGGTTGCGATAGACCAACCCAAATACTCTGGGCTCAAGAATGCGTTGAATAATGCCTAGGTTCGTTCTTCTGGTATTGTTTTTGATTCTCAGTAATACGCTTTTAGCTGAGGCTATACCCGTTAAGTTGCCGATCGGCGTTGAAGGGATCCTTAATACACCCGCTGGGCCAATCAAAGGGTCCGTGCTGCTGCTGCATGGCTGGAATGCGGATATGAACGAAGTGGGCAACCTTTACGCAGATCTGGCAGGGCAACTTGCAGAAAGAGGGGTCGCGAGTTTTAGGATTAGCTTTAGCGGTGAAGGCGCTAGGACAGGGTATGTGGTGAGCTCCACTTTTGACTCCCGCGTAGGGGAAGCGGAAGCTGCCCTTCAATTTATGAAGGAAAAGTTCCCGCAGGTGTCACTCGGCGTTCAGGGATACTCACTGGGTGGTCTCACGGCAATGGGTTTGGTTGGTCTATACCCTGATACCTTTAAAACCATGGTGCTCTGGGCTGCCGCTGCAGAGATGAGGATCAACGGTGATGCCGCCTATGACGCCGCTGTTCGAAAAGCGATGAAGCATGGCCGTGCGGTGTACAAAGACTGGACTGATATCACGCTAACCCGTGAGTTCATCTCAGGGTTTGTAGGGGTGAACGTCGAGAGTAATCTGGCGCTTTACACGGGCGCGTTACTGACGATACGCGGCGACCAGGACTTTTTGCCAGGGCTCGATCCAGCGTGGTTAAAACTGGCGCCAACTGACGACAAGGCATTCATTCTGATGGGTGGCGCGGATCATATATTTCATGTGCTGGATCCCGAGAAGCCTGGCTATAGTGAACGCTTGCTCCAGTCTACTACGAACTGGTTTGATCGAACGCTTTAACGACTGGAGCAATTAGCGGTAAGGGGTTTCAACCGCTTTAGCCTTCAAACACTGTAGTCTTCAAACACTGTAGTCTCACTTCCTTTGTTTGCCGGCGTTTAGTGATATCGTTTCTGGCTTGATGGGTCTTTTAGAGTGACGTCGGGATGGATCCAGTTTAATAATGCCAGGTATCATATGTCCGGAGTGATGTCCTTAGTCTGTTTTTTGTTCACAAAGAAAGTTTTTCGATCAACGCTCGAACCACATGAATAGAGAGACCGACCAGTCCTGCAACGATTCCGCCATTGATTCGAATGAACTGCAGGTCTTTGCCAATCTGCTCTTCAATGCGTTCCGATGTGGCCTTTGGGTCCCAGCCTTCAATTGTTTCCGAGATCAGCGCTGCAACCTCGTCGCTATAGCGGCTAATAAGATGCATGGGGCCTACCTCGGCCCGATCATCAATTTTGTTCGCCAACGTCTCGTCATCCAAAATCGACTGGCCTAAGGCAAGCGCTGCTTTTTCGACGGCTTACTTGAACTCAGCATTGGGGTGTTCGCTTTGGGGAATAAGGACTTCTTTAATAAATCGCCAATTAGGCGTCTGTAAATTCAATCATTGCCGGTGCCCCAACTCGTTCCTCCTTGATCGTGATCTCCTCCTCACGGATACCCTCGGAATGTCTCAGCGCCTCTATAAGCTCGTTGATCGCGGCGCTGGCCAGTCCTGCAGCCACCTGTTCCGCGATCACGGGGACCATCGCAGCCTCCGAGGTCGCGGTCAGATAGCCAGCCCATTGACAAGAGAGTTCAAAGTAAGCACTCACTAGCTGGATTATTGCCTAAGGGATAGGCAAACCAGTGGCAAGGCGTTTCACTAGGGTAAGCCCCTGGATCCGAGTTGGAACCTGAGTCATAAAATGTTTATCGCTATTAGCAAGACTGTCTGGTTGAGAGAGGAAGCATGATGCAAGCCTGAAAGGTGAAGACAATGTTGATACCGCGGGGCCAACGGCATAAAAACAGCAGGATAAAATTGTATGAGCCTGTATTTTCGGTCGAATTGACCAATTTTTAGCTGATTGGACATTCGTTGGTTGAAAACAACATTAGCATTTGCTCCTATAGCCTAACGTTAACTAGCAAGTAGGGATGACTGTGGATCTGTTTTCACTCAAGGGAAAAAATATTGCAATAACGGGGGCATCCTCAGGGTTCGGGCACCATTTCGCCGGAGTATTGGCCGCTGCTGGGGCCAATGTGATTCTCGGCGCGAGAAGGACCGATAAAATAGCCGATCGCGTTGCTGACATTAACGCTAGCGGCGGGCAGGCGCTGGGTGTTCCTCTTGACGTTACAGTTCCCGATTCCTGTGCTGATTTTTTGCGCCAGGCGGGTGAAGCCTTTGGCCCCGTTGATGTGCTGGTCAATAACGCCGGTGTTGAAGCCGGGGCGAAAACCTATTCGATGATCGATGAGGAAGACTGGGACTTCGTGCTGGACACCAATCTAAAATCAGTTTGGCGATTGTCCAAGATGTTTACAGAGACCGTGATAAAAAACAAACAACCTGAGGGGAATATCATTAATGTCGCCTCGATCTCTGCTTTTAGAACCATCAAAGGTCAGTTCCCCTACGCGGTGTCTAAAGCGGGACTGGTTAAAGCGACTGAAATTATGGCGCTTGAGGGGGCGCGTTACGGCATTCGTGTGAACTCTTTAGCGCCGGGATACATCCTCACGGATGTGAGTCGCATACTGCTTGAAAGCGAAAGATCCGATACTTTCGTAAAAGGTATCCCCATGCGTCGCTATGGAGAGTTTGAAGATTTAGATGGTCCCTTGCTGTTACTGGCATCAGATGGGTCACGTTATATGACGGGATCAACGATTGTCGTTGATGGTGGTCATATCGTTTCGGAACTTTAACCATAAGTTGCTTAAATGGCTTAGCCGCTACCCGGATTGAAGATTGAAGATCGGATCTCGGAACTCGGAACTCGGAACTCGGAACTCGGAACTCGGAGTTCGCAGGTCTTTGCGCACGTACTTGAACCTTGACCTGGTTCGGCTTTGTGGGGGCTGTACTATGGTCATTGCTTGTATATTGCACAGATAACGCCGTGGTTTACTTTACTTTGGCCATCTAAATGATAATAATTCTCATCTTTATTTAGCTCGGCCTCTTTATGACCCTTGCAGATGTGGCGCCAACGGGGCGCTGCCGAATTATAGGCGCTGCCATCGATCACCGTGATTTTCAGAGCCGCCTGTATGCGCTCGGTTTATACCCAGGTGTATGGGTTGATGTACTGCATATTGCCCCCTTCGGAGACCCGCTGCAGGTAAAGGTTGGACACACACTGCTGAGCATTCGTAAGCGCGAAGCCAGTCTTGTCATGGTGGAGTTGGAATCGTGAGCGCTTTCAGGATTGCACTCATAGGGAATCCCAATTGCGGCAAAACAACGCTTTTCAATGCGTTGACGGGTTCACACCAGAAGGTCGGTAACTGGCCCGGGGTAACGGTTGAGAAAAAGACCGGCACATTTATCGATGAGAATCGTGATTGCGAAATAGTTGACCTTCCAGGAATTTATTCGCTCGAGCAGGATTATCTTGGGCTGGATGAAAAGATCGCGCGAGACTATCTGACGGCGGGTGACTTTGACGTCATCCTGAATATTATTGACGCCGGCAACCTGCAGCGAAACCTGATCCTGACGCAGCAATTGCTGGAATTGGGTCTACCGGTGGTTGTTGCGGTTAACATGCTTGATGTTGCGGAACGAGAAGGCATCACCGTTGATACTGAGTCGCTAACTGATCAACTTGGCGTGCCAGTCGCCCCCATTATCGCGTCGAAGCAGCAGGGGTTAGATGAGCTGTTGCTGCAATTGTTTACCGCTGACGCTTCTGGCAGGCAAATCGAAGTGCTCACCAGTGGTGAATTTGTTGGTGAAAAAATTATCAAACGCTACCAGCGTGCGGAAACCATTGTCAGCGGCGCCGTGCAGATGGTTCCGGTTGCGCACACTATTACCGAAAGACTTGATAAGTGGGTGCTCAACCGTTGGTTGGGTATACCGATTTTTCTGGCGATGATGTACGTCATGTTTACGGTGGCAGTTAATGTCGGTGCCGTATTTATTGATTTTTTCGATGTGCTTTTTGGCGCTTTGGTCGTTGACACGCCGCGGTGGTTTCTGGAATCCGCAAATGCACCGGCTTGGGTAATCGTGTTGCTTGCTGACGGCCTGGGGGGAGGCGTTCAATTAGTGGCAACTTTCATACCCGTAATTGGTGCTTTATTTCTCTGTCTTTCATTGCTGGAGTCTTCAGGCTACATGTCCCGCGCGGCCTTTGTTGTTGATCGGCTTATGGCAAGAATTGGTCTGCCAGGTACGGCATTTGTGCCCCTGATCGTAGGGTTTGGTTGTAATGTGCCCGCGGTCATGGCGGCACGGTCGCTAGGCAAAGAGAGCGATCGCCTGCTCACGATTTCGATGGCGCCATTTATGTCCTGCGGCGCAAGACTGACAGTATATGCACTATTCGCAGCAGCCCTATTTCCTACGAATGGGCAGAATGTTGTCTTCGGTTTATACCTGCTGGGTATCGCTATGGCAGTACTGACCGGCTCGCTGTTCCGTAAACAGATTTTTGATGAAGAGATGACGCCTTCTTTTCAGGAA
>JABIVN010000318.1 GCA_018667205.1 Gammaproteobacteria bacterium
AAAGCGTTCCGAAATAGGGATCAAAAACACGATAATTTTTGCTAAAAGGCTGGAGTAAAAAAGTTTCAAAAAACCAGGTGACGTGAGCCAGGTGCCACTTGGGAGGGCTCGCGTCAGGCATCGGCTGAATCTGGTAGTCCTCAACCTCAAGCGGGAGACAAAGCGCCAACGACTGTTTCCTGACTGAGAGGTAGCGCTCCGCCAGTTTGGACACGTTTTCTAATTGTAGATTGGCACTCACTAAAACACCGGCACAGATAAGCCGGCCATTGTAGGACAAGTAGTTTTAAAACTGTACCAGGAAATAGCGGCTTTCTGTCTAACGGATCTACTATGGCACATAGCTACAGCGAGAGACTGCTGACGACCCGTTGTATCTTGGAAGCGTTGTGTGGTGCTTTAATAAAACCGGCGTACCGTCCGTTCGGATCTATCAGAACCAACGATGCGGAATGATCAACGAGATAAGACCCCGGAACATCGCCAGGTACTTTACCGAACGCAATATTCAGTTGCTCAGCGAGCTTGACTGTTTCGTCAAAGGTACCGGTATAGCCGATAAAATCAGGGTTAAAGGCGGGGACATATTGCGCGAGCCGCTCCGGTGTATCGCGGTCCGGATCGACACTCACCATCACAACAGCCGGAGCGTCTTTAAGAGGTCTCATGGCGTCATTTAGGACGCTCAAGGTGGTTGGGCAAACGTCGGGACAAGTGGAGAAACCAAAAAAGACTAAAGACCACCGCCCTTTCAAATCAGCTAAACCTACCCGACGCCCGAGATGGTCAGTCATTAAAAACTCAGAGATTAATCGCGGCTCATCAAACCGATAGTAGCCAAGCTTCGCAGCTTCTTCGTTGCTCATAGGTCTCGGGGTTATAACGCTCGCGAGCATAAGCCCCAAAATAACCGAGATAAAGGCCGCTATGCCAAGCAGCGTGTTCCTGACCCCAGATTCCATATCGTTAAGCAACTCTTTCTAGGATATATAGGTGACGGGGAAAAAATAATGATCTGCCAGAAGCGCAACAAATAACGCCATGAGATAAAAAATCGAATAGCGGAAGGTCTCCATCGGTGCTTTTTTGTCATCAGTTAACAACATCACCAGTGCCCAGTACAAAAACCCCGTGCCAAGGGCTAGTGCTATTAGCAAATAAAGAATGTTGCTCATCCCAATAACGAAGGGAAGTACCGAGGTAATGACCATGATGATGGTATAAAGCAGGATGTGTACCTTGGTGTAATGCGCCCCATGGGTAACGGGCAACATGGGGATATCGACATCCCGATATTCTTCCATGCGGTCAATCGCCAGGGCCCAGAAATGCGGGGGGGTCCAGGCGAATATAATTAGGACCAACAACAATCCACCACCATCAACGCTACCTGTTACAGCCGTCCAACCGAACAGCGGGGGTGCCGCGCCAAAAAGACCACCAATAACAATGTTCTGGGGTGTCGCTCGTTTCAAGTACATGGTGTAAATGACGCCATACCCCAGCCAGGAAGCAAGATTTAGCCAGGCCGTGAGGGGATTAATCATCACAGCAAGAATACCAATGCCTGCAATACCGGTAACGCCGACAAAAACAGCGCCTTGCCTGTTGGAAACCCGCCCTTGGGCAAAGGGGCGATGCTGTGTTCTGGCCATTTTAGCGTCGATATTGGCATCAACGAGATGATTGAGCGCCGCGGCAGAACCCGCAACAAGCGCAACACCAAGGCTTCCAAACACGATGATGTCAATGGGCACCATTTCATTGGTTGCCAAGAACATTCCGACCAAGGTGCAAAGTAACATAAGCAGGACAACCCGGGGTTTACACATCTCCAGGTAGTCTCGCCAGGCCGGAGACAGCAATATTGTTTGGGTGGTATCGGTCATGTTCTGGGCATCGGAAGCTTAGGATGTGATTTTAGCGAAATTGGAATCCATTTGCATGAAAAAGCGACGCCGAATACCGCTTAAGTCGTTTTGTCTTACTCTTCTCCGCCTTCAAAAAAGTCCCCGACCGCGGCCCAAGGCAACTCACGGTTAAGATACGCAGGGGTTATTAGCCTATATTAGAAATTTTTAGGAGGTGCTTTAAGTCCCGCAGCATCGGCTTACCTGCCTTGTCTAAACTGTAAAGCATCATGACGTTATGGTTAGGGTCCATTAATAATAGGACAGGGGCATCAAGATCGACTATCGGTTTGAAGGTCATCACGCCAGTAACCACTTTAACGTCCGGGTGCTCGCTTTTGAGATGCTCCATCAGGTCCGGTGCATCCCTTGTCATCATCACCACTCGCTGAACACGATTGGCATCTTTGCCTAACCCGGTGACGACCTGCCTTGACAGATACAACATCTTTCGGCATTTGTCGTCACAATAACTATCGGCCGGCTGAATCAATACCCACGTGTTGAAAGCTGCAAATTCAGTACTCATTTTGATGCCATCGAGGGATGGGGAGATCAATTCTCCGTGGTTGGTGGTTCCTGTAGGCGCCCAATTGGGAAAGTGGAAAAATGCCGCATAGGCTATAAACATGGGCACGAAGGCAATGAGTAGTAACGCTACAAATCGCCTTCTACTGGCCATCAATTTACCGGAAGGTGATTCTGGCGAAGAGTTAGGTTTAGGTTCAATCATGATTTGAGTCCTTGCTAAAGCTAAAAAACAGCCAGGCGATTAACACCGCCAGCGCCATAGAAAACCATTGAA
>JABIVN010000319.1 GCA_018667205.1 Gammaproteobacteria bacterium
AGAGTCCCGGTTGCCATTCTTGTATCAGTTTTTCCAACTGAGCCCAATTTGGAATGCCATCTCTGGCCTTCAAGATAGTTAGTGGGTTAGCCGTACCTGTTATCCTCTGACCTACGGCAACACCTATCTTCCCCATCCCGAAATCGAAGCCCATAACGACATGTTTCATGCGGTAATCCTAGTCATGGCCGGCACTTGGACCCATTAGATTCAAGTCTACCCCTAGCTGTTTTGCGGCGATTTCAGCGCGCTGCTCTGATTCCACTTCAAAGATGATGTCGGCACTTGCCGGTGCTAACAACCAGGTGTTTTCTCCCAGTTCCTGTTCTAATTGTCCCGCACTCCAACCAGCGTAGCCCAGTATTGCAATGATCGGCTCCGGTATATTGCCATCGTGCAGTTGATCCACAAGGTCTCTGGAAGTGGTGAGAGAAATATCTGGGCTGACGGAGAATGTAGACTCGAATGTTCGGTCGCCGCGGTGCAGGAAAAACAACTTGTCCCGTTCAACGGGACCGCCTTCCAGCAGCGGGCATTGAATATTTTCTGGTAAGTCGGGGAATAAGGCGTCTAAGTTTTGGTTTAAGGGCCGGTTGATCATAAGACCAAAGGCGCCGTCATCATTGTGGTCCACCAGCAGGGTAATAGAGCGCTGAAAGTAATCATTGTTTAGCGCTGGCAAGGCGATCAGAAATTGATTTTTAAAGCGATCACTCACGGCTAAAAGCTCCGCAGAGAGCTGTTTTCTCGGAACTGCCAGGTTCTAATAATTTCTAGTACGTCGGTTGATTGTCTCAGCTCGTCAGGAAAGGGTGCGAAAGGCGAAGCCAGACGTACGATTCGCAGTGCTGCATCATCAAGAACCTTATGCCCAGAAGACTCAAGAATCTCGACTTCCTTGAGGCTGCCATCAGGTAAAACGGAAACCAGCAGTCGTAGGCTGCCGTACAGCCGGTTCTGGCGGGCCTCAGAGGGATAGTTGAGGTTACCAATTCTTTCTATTTTCCTGCGCCACGAGTTGAGATAGTAGGCGTCAGAACTTGATGCGGTTGAAAGGCTGGTGAGTCGTTTGATTCTGGGTCGTTTGGCGTAGATCTGCCTTTGTCGATCCAGTCTGGCTTCCAGACTCGCTATTTCTAGGCTGCGCTGGAGGAGGGACTTTTCGCCATCGATTGGCTCTTCAGCCGGCTGGATATCTTTACTGCTGTTTTCAACGGCGGCAGCCTGATTCGATTTTCCAGTGGTGACCACAACCGGCGCTTGTTGCTGAATCTGCTTTGGTGACGCTGCCATCTGCTGAATAGGAGTGGTTTCTCTTATGACGGTATCGTGAAACTCGGCCTTGTTTGGCGACGTAGTGAGTGCTTTTTCTTCTAATGAGCCGCTACCAACCTGGTCAAACTGAGCAAGAAAGTCTGCCTTGTCGGGCCGGTTTTGGCTTCTATGCTGAGCGAGAGTGACTTCCATGGTGTGCGTCGCAGGGCGTTCCTTGATAAATGTAAAGGTGATACCAAGAATCACCACTGCATGAAGGGCGAGTGCAAGAAAGATGGTAAAGCTGAGTCGGTCCTGGGCGGTGACCTGAGAGCCTGGCTGGCCGGTCTGAAAGGTTGCCATCAGCTAACGAGTTGCTCAATAAAGTCAAGGTAATCCCCTGCGATATCCAGATCATAGGCTTTGTTGATTTCGCGGATACAGGTTGGGCAGGTGACATTAATCTCTGTTAGGTAGTCGCCGATCACATCGATACCAACAAAGTAAAGTCCTCTCCGCTTTAGCTCTGGCGCGATCTGTTCGCATATCCATCGGTCCCGATCATTGATGGGGCGAGCAACTCCGGAGCCTCCAGCGGCAAGATTACCTCGGGTTTCACCTTTCGCTGGTATTCTGGCTAGGCCATAGTCCACGGGTTCACCGTTTATTAGCAGTATTCGTGTGTCACCGTTGACGATTTCGGGTATGAATTTCTGAGCCATAATTTGTCGCGCACCGTGGTCCGTCAGCGTCTCAATAATGACAGAAACGTTTGGGTCTTCTGGTTTGAGGCGGAAGATAGAAGCGCCGCCCATGCCATCTAATGGCTTGAAGATGACATCCCCGTGTTGATGGTGAAATGCCTTCAGGCGACTCGCGTCTCGGCTAACGAGGTGCGTTGGACAGCACTGGGGGAACTGCAGAGCGAACAATTTTTCGTTGCAGTCCCGTATACTGGCAGGTCGATTTAGTACGGGTGTACCAGATTTTTCAGCAATTTCAAGGATATAGGTCGCATAGATGAACTCCATGTCGAAAGGGGGTTCTTTGCGCATCAATATCGCGTCTAATGCTGCGAGCGGTTCGCTAAGCGTGTCATCCAGTTTGTACCAGGGATCGGCGCCGGGCAGGATAGAAATCTGTCGTTGCTGGGCGAAGGCTTCACCGTGATGAATGTATAGGTCGCTCAAGTACATCACGCGCAATTGCCAGCCTCTTAATTGAGCTGCCTCCATCATTGCGAGAGTGCTATCTTTCTTTGGATTTATGGACTGTAGTTCGTCCAGTACAACGCCGAGAATTTTGCTCAATATGGTGCTG
>JABIVN010000320.1 GCA_018667205.1 Gammaproteobacteria bacterium
AAGTCCGCTTCCCAATCATAAACGCCGGCAATAAACTGAACTTTGTCTGAAAATTGTGAGGTCACTCTGAATTCGTGACTCGTTTGCTCCCAATCATTAAAGAAATTCATTCTCAAAAGATGGACCGGCGCACCGTCAAAGTCTTGCATGTTTTGCTCATCCATATCGCGTTGCGAATAGATGTAAGTGTATAAGAAGGCGTCAGTATCGTAGTTCGCTGTGATTATCGTTGTCTCGTAATCGTTGTCACTAAAGTTTTCGCCGTCAGACTCAGTCTTGTCCGGACCATCGTTGGCGTCTTTTTCACAGCCGTTTGCAGGGTCGAAGCCAATCAACGTAAGCGTGCACGCTAGCTCACCCACCTTGTTCCTGTTAGTGTACGCGCCCTGCACGCTCGTATCTTCCATGACTTCGTAGTGAACTTTTAGATCGAAATTATCTGTTGGTGCCCAAAGTGCAGTGAAACCGTAGTTTGTTTTATCGTCTCCACCGACGTCTTCGTTCCTGGTGGTGTTACGGACGTGTCCATCATGCTCCACTTTGGCGGCAAATAATTTAAGACCTAATGTATCTTCAATAATAGGAATTTGAACAACCCCGTTAACGTCTTGTCGGCCAAAATCACCAGCCGTTAAGCTCAGATCAGCCCCCATTTTGTTCAGGGAAACAGGCGTACGAATAACATTGAGGATCCCCCCTGTCGTGTTCTTTCCGAACAGTGTTCCTTGTGGACCACGAAGTACTTCGATGCGCTCGATATCGAAATTATCAAGAAGCACGCCGCTCGATGTTCCCAGGAACATCCCGTCCATCACAACCCCGATCGAGGGCTCGAAGCTTTTATCGCTTTCAAGTGATGCGACACCCCTGATCGTAATGGCTGCGCCACTGGCAATACCCGGTGTTCGATTAATGAACAGATTAGGCGCAAAAGCCTGTATGTCCTCTAAACGACGCACGCTGCCTTCTCGCAGTTGATCAGTAATAGCGGTAACGGCTAACGGAACATCCTGAATGGACTCAGATTTCTTTCTGGCTGTGACAACAATCTCTTCTAGAGCAAGGCTGTTTCTCTCAGCATTTTGTGCGGCTGCCTCATTTGGCAATGAACTAAAGGCAAAAATTGCTGTAGCCATTCCAAAGAATGCAGTGTTAAAACTTTGTTGAATTTTTTTAAACATGGTTTTCCCCCTTTGCGGTGTGGCGCAATCTATCTAGATTCCTCGAACAATTCAACTATTTGGTAATTATCCGCGCCAGAACGCGGTGTTTTTCGTGAAAAAACTCTTAAGATAGGCGGATTATTGCCTATTTGGCAATAACTGATAATTGTGGTGGCGAATGTCTTTTATGGTCAGAATTGATCAGGCTGATTTACGATGACTGAGTAAAAACACGTTAAAATGTCAGGTAACACCCTAAAACAAGCTTGGTGACGAGGATTGGCGCTATGAATAGCGTCAAGCGACAGCAATTGCCGCCAGGTCTGCTAATTGCCCGGGACCTTGTCAGGAACACGAAGGTGCTCTGGTATGTTGTTGAACAAATCGGGGAGGTCTTCGTCGTTGGTTTCTAGAAGAGTGTCGATCCAACGGTGAAATAACTGACCGCCTCCTTCATTCCGTCCGAACATAGAGTATTTTTTTGCACCCGTCGCTAGCGCCTTTTGAACCCGAAGCCCTGTGTAATAATCTTCGTCTCTGACCACATCCACCATCAGTGACATATAGGCCTTCAATCCTTGCTGATCGACTTCATCCGGGGATTCAAACGCTGCAAAATACTGCGTGGTAGTCGACTCACCGGGCGACTTGCCGGGGAACATTTGTGAAATCATATAAGGTCCTGTCACGCCGCCGGCGATGGAGATGTTAGGGAAGATTGTCCAAACACCCGATTTCATAAGCCGCTCCGGCCATTGTGCTTCTGGTAGGCCTTCTAAGTCATCAAATCGACCAGGCGCGGTAACGCGCACATGCGGTCCCCAGGAATAGTAGTCTGCTTTAGGCGTGCTTTCACGACCGATACTGCTGGCGTGCAAAACTGGCAAGTGATAAAAGTCACGATAACCGTCATAGGCTACTTTCCAATTGGGACCTTCTAATACCTGTTGTCCGGCGACATGGGTCTCAGCTAAACGCAGATGCTCGAGCATTTCGCCATAACCATTCAGGAATAAATCGATATCCAATGTTGATTCAGGGTTTAACGTAACCCAAATCATGCCGGCTCTTTCTGCGGCAGGTAGTGCAGTTAATCCGAGGCATGATTTATCGACCTCACCAAAGTTTCGCTCATCAAGAATGTTAATCAAGTCACCCCTAAGGTTGTAATTCCAGGCGTGATAATTGCATCGGAAGCTCTTTACGTTCCCGGATGCTTCATTGGTGACGTAGTTGCCCCGATGGCTGCACTGGTTAACGAAAGCGCGGATTTTACCCTCGTCATCTCTGACAATAATTAGCGGTGTACCAACGACCTCTATGGCTAGGAAATCACCTGGCTCGGGGATTTGTGATGCGAAGGCAAGCGCTAAGGGCACACGTTTGAAGACGCGGTCAACCTCTCGTTGCCAGCGATCCGCGTCATAGTAATCGGCAGTCGGTACCTGCAAAACGTCCGGCATCAAATCAATTCGATTGTGTTGCTGATTGTCCATTTCGCGCCTGGTCATGGCGATGAGTTGCTCTCTCGACATCTGATTTTCCTATACTCGTGTTTACTGATAAAGCCCTGTTGGTCAGGGTAGCCTGATGTAATCACATCATAAACGACCTACAGGTTCGTCGATAGTAGTCCTTGACACGCCAGTTGGTGAGCCTTTCGTGAGCTATCTAGGCAAGCGGACGCGCTCGTCATCTCCATATCTTTCTGCGATAGTAGCGCTTATCAATAAGCAAGGCTGTTCTGATGGGTCTAAAGGGTCGCGCGGCCATCACCGGTGTCGCGGATTACAAAAATGTTCGCAATTACACGGGTAAACGTAAGTTCTTCCTGGAGCAGTGGGCAGAACTCACTCAAATGGCACTCGCAGATGCCGGGCTTAGCAAACATGATGTTGATGGTCTGTGCTGCGCAGCGATTCCCGAGTCGACGATGTTTGCCCCGGCGACTATTGCTGAGTATTTGGGTTTGCAGGTCAACTTCGCAGAAACCGTTGATCTTGGTGGAGCCTCCTCAGTCAGCATGATCTGGCGGGCCGCCGCCGCGATTGAAATGGGGATCTGCGAGGCCGTTGTTTGCGCCGCTCCGGGATTACCGATCCCATCCAACCCAAACCCACTTCCCAAGGATCCTAGCCGCGTCTATGGGTCTACCAGTGCCAAATGGGGTTCGCCGCAAGCCGAGTATGATGTACCTTATGGCAACGTCGCACAAAATGCTGGTTACGCTCTAATCGCTCAACGCTATGCCGCCACCTATGGTTATGACGAACGGGCCCTGGCAAAAATAGCGGTTGATCAACGGACCAACGCCCAAGGCAATCCCAAAGCAGTTTTCTTCGGTGAACCCATCACTATAGACGACGTACTACAGAGCAAGATGATTGCAGATCCGTTACACATTCTTGAAATTGTCATGCCCTGCGCAGGAGGAAGCGCGGTCGTCGTCGTGAGTGAGCGTTTGGCTAAAAAGTGCCAACATCGACCGGTTTATGTGACCGGGTTCGGCGAGCGGTTGACGACTAGATCTGTAACCTACGCCGATGATATGACGGTATCTCCGGTTGGTCCGGCTGCTGCAAGTGCTTTTGCGATGTCCGGAAAAAAGCCAAAAGATGTCGATGTGCTAGAAGCTTACGACTGTTATACCATCACAGTGCTCTTAACGATCGAAGATTCAGGGTTTTGTCACAAGGGAGAAGGCATCACTTTTGTCAAAGAAAACGGCCTTACCTTCAACGGCAGCTTTCCTGTTAATACTCACGGTGGACAGTTAGGCGCGGGTCAAGCGGCGGGGATGGCCGGCGGTATGTCGCAACCCGTCGAAGGTGTACGACAAATAATGGGTAGAGCCAATGGCCGTCAGGTCGATAACTGCAATGCTGCGCTGATCACTGGCACAGGCGGCATTATGAGTGAGCAGTCCGCGATAATCTTGGAGGGGGCATAACATGGTGTCAATTAGACCGTTACCCATTCCTACACCGAATAGCGAACCTTTCTGGAATGGCTTGGCTAACCATCAGGTGAACTTGCAACAATGCAACGACTGCCGCGCCTGGGTTTTCTATCCGCGTAGCCACTGCAACGGCTGTCTCTCACCCAACCTTACCTGGAGAAAGGTGGCAGGGAACGGCACCCTTTATACGTACACTGTGGCACGCAGACCAACCGCGCCACAATTCATCGATGAGACACCCCAACTGATTGCGGTTGTCGAGTTGAATGAAGGTGTTCGTCTGAATTCGGTAATGGTTAATGTTCTGCCAGAGGCATTGTTCATCGGTATGCCAGTAAAACCCGTGTTCCATCAACAAGACAGCGCGACGCTCCTTTACTTCGAGCCGGCATAACGGGTCCTGATCAGGCTTCTTCTATTCCCTGATCACCCCTCGCGTGGCCACTAATTCAAAATTGGCAAAGGCTGAAAAATTGAGTTATCGGTACCTGCTTCTGGCATTTGTAGCAGCAAACCGCTGAGCCAGACCCGCCATCGCCAGGAAACATCGATTCAGGTTGCTCGAACCCACGTATGTCTTTAGAAAATATATGGATAGAGATCTTCTAGATAAGAGCGCGATGAGCAAGTAGCAAGTAGCAAGTAGTCTTTTATAAATCACTCAACAGGTGACAAATAATGCGCAGCTTCAGAGTCTCAGGTTTAAAATTTCTTCTCATACTATTGATAGGTTTGACACAATCGTCTCTGGTGCGGGCTGCTGATGGCACTGAGTCGAGCAACGAAACAACGATAAGAGAATTTTTGACAGCCTGGTCCAGGCTCGATGCAGATGAACTGGCGGCCTATTTCACCGATGACGGCGTCTATTACAATATGCCAACGGAACCGGTAGAGGGTCGTGAAAACATACGGGCCTTTATGGCGAACTTTATGGGCTCTTGGGAATCCACCGATTGGGAAATTCTTAATATCATTGTCGAAGGCGATATCGTTATGGTCGAGCGAGTTGACCATACCGTGGCCCTGGGTAATGTAATAGACCTGCCTTGTGTAGGCATCTTTGAAATGGATGGTGGAAAAATAAAAATCTGGCGCGATTACTTTAATCTCTCGACCTATACCGACGGCCTGCAAGGCAAAAACTAGAACCTGCGCGGCCAATTTTACTGTTCTGACATGACTCTGGCGAACGCTTCTGGTGTTCGCCAACGGGAACTTGCCAGCCGCAGCAAATACATGAGTGCCGTGATAAGAATCATTGCGACGAAGACAACCCAGGAAACTTTTGGTCCCAGGGCCCATACTTTAATCACAAAGTACTGCACCAGCAGCAT
>JABIVN010000321.1 GCA_018667205.1 Gammaproteobacteria bacterium
ATCTCTCATGACTAGACCTTTTGTCCCTTGGCTCGAATATCGTTGACCACATGGTCGATACCCAGCTTGTCTATAATACGCATACCCTTTGCGGATATACGGAGTTTCACAAACCGATTTTCACTTTCCAGCCAAAAACGATGATCGTGTATGTTCGGCAAAAAACGCCTCCGAGTTTTGTTATTCGCATGGGAAACATTGTTCCCGCTAACCGGACGCTTGCCTGTTACCTGACATTCTCTGGACATGTCAATTTACCTTTAAATTCAATGACTTGCTGCGCGGACAAAAAATCGTCCTAACGCTGTGAAGTGGGAGCGATGCTTTATACCAGAACCGCTTTGCGACGTCTAGTTTATATTGGTATCTGGCTACCCTGATCAAGCCCGTCCAGAACCGTTTACCCGTCAGAAACCCACCGGGATTTCTCCCTTCCGGCCAAGATGCGATCACAACAGGCCCCGTTCTGCAAAAGACGTGATCTCCGAATCTCCCACAACCAAATGATCAAGAACCCGGATCTCCAAAAGCCCCAGCGCTGCGCATAGTCGCTCCGTCATTCTCTTGTCTGCCTGAGAAGGTTCCGACATTCCCGAGGGGTGGTTATGCGCAAAAATAACTGCTGCAGCATTAAATTCAAGCGCTTTTTTTACCACTTCACGCGGGTGCACGCTGGCACCATCAATAGTCCCAAAGAAAAGCTCCTCGTATTTGATCAACCGATGTTGGTTGTCCAGGAAAAGACAGGCAAACACCTCTCTGGTATAACCTCCCATCTGGACCTGCAGAAACTGGCGGGTAATCTCTGGATCACTAATGGATTCACCCTTTTCCATACGAGCTTGCAGAAAGCGGCGAGTCATCTCTAGTACAGCAGATAACTGGGCAGATTTCGCTGGGCCAATACCGCGGCAGTTGGTTAACGCTGTCTCGTTCGCCTGCATCAATCCCCTTAGCCCCTGAAATTCCGCCAGTAGTTGGTCAGCGAGGATAAGCACCTCCCGTCCGGGCAGTCCGGTTCGCAGAAAGATGGCAAGGAGTTCACTGTCGGAAAGAGATTTAACACCATTTTTAACGAGTTTCGCTCTAGGCATCATTATCGCTGGACCCTTCTTTGTGAAACAAAAATGGTGAGTAAACACTTCCAAGCAAAGCTATGCTAACCTTTGGGCCTCAAGGAAAGTGTGGGATATAGCTAGGATCTGGTCCCGCCAACTCCCCATTTGGCTGTCAGCTATCAGCGTGGAACCATTGTTGTGAATCGTCTTACCAATAAAAGAATTCTGCTAGGTGTTACCGGCGGCATCGCGGCGTACAAAAGCGCTGACCTCGTCAGGAGACTTCAGGATGACGGCGCCGACGTACGTGTCGTTATGACCGAATCCGCCCAAGAATTTATCACGCCACTCACCCTGCAGGCACTGTCTAATCACCCCGTCCACCTGGATCTACTAGATACCGAAACAGAATCAGTCATGGGGCATATTGAGCTTGCCCGTTGGGCCGATGTCGTGTTGATTGCGCCGGCCACCGCTGACTTTATGGCGCGACTGACTGGCGGCCACGGCGATGACCTGCTGACCACAATCTGCCTAGCCGCAGAATGCGGCGTGATGGTCGCACCAGCGATGAATCAGGCTATGTGGGCGAAGCAAAGTACACAGCAGAACACCCTGCTATTAAAGCAACGAGGGATAGCACTGCTTGAACCAGACGTTGGTTTACAGGCCTGCGGAGAAACAGGTGCAGGTCGACTGATGGATGTTGCGGATATCGTCACCGCAGTAGCGTCCCTATTCAAAAGCACCAGCCTGGCGGGTCGCCATGTTGTCGTTACGGCTGGTCCAACTCAGGAAGCAATTGACCCAGTTCGCTTTATCAGCAACCACAGTTCAGGTAAACAGGGTTACGCCCTCGCACTTGCGGCGATAGAGGCGGGCGCGAGAGTAACCCTGATCTCTGGCCCAACCAATGTGGCAGCCCCAGACAGGGCAACCGTTGTTAATGTTCGATCCGCAGATGAGATGTTAGAGGCTGTCATGTCTTCGGTCAGCGATGCTGATATTTTCATTGGCGTTGCCGCAGTCGCCGACTTCAGGCCTGCTTCTGTCGAGACACAGAAAATAAAAAAATCAGGGGGCAGTGTCATGACGCTGAGTTTGGTACAGAACCCAGATATCCTGAAGACGGTTGCGAACCTGGAGAGTCGCCCCTTTACCGTAGGGTTTGCCGCTGAAACCGAGAACCTTATGGAGTATGCGCGCACCAAGCTGACGGCCAAGAATCTGGATATGATTATTGCTAATAACATCGCTGATACCTCAATTGGTTTTAACAGCGACCACAACGAGACAACCGTTATCATCAGGACTATCACCGAGCAAGGCACCAGAATTACAGAGGCGCATCAGCCAAAAATGTCAAAAGAAAACCTGTCAAGAAAACTCATTGAGCTTATCGCTGAACAGTTGGCAGAAGCCTAATGCAAAATCTGCAGGTTAAAATCCTTAATTCAAGAATCGGCAACGATATTCCGCTGCCGTCATACTCGACAAGTGGCTCAGCAGGGATGGATCTGCGGGCCTGCCTTGATGAGCCACTTGACCTTGCACCAACAGAAACCTCATTGATTCCTACCGGCATTGCAATTTTTGTAGAAGACCCAGGCTACGCCGCATTAATATTGCCTCGTTCCGGACTCGGCCACAAACACGGTATTGTTCTGGGAAACCTGGTGGGACTAATCGACTCAGACTATCAAGGTGAACTGATGATCTCCGCGTGGAATCGCGGCGCCAGCAAGTTTACGATCGATCCCGGGGACAGGATCGCTCAATTGGTCGTGGTGCCAGTGCAGCAGGTCGAGTTTAGTATCGTCAGCGAGTTCTTATCAACAGACAGAGGCATCGGGGGATTTGGGTCTTCTGGGAAGGGTTAGCCGGCCACAGTCATCAGCAAAAAAACAACCAGACGCATCCATGGAAGCTATAAAAACTACCTTTCATGCATTACACCATAGAATTCCATCAAACCGGAACTTCGAGTAACTGCCATGACCCTGACTAAAGACTCAGCAATGAACATTGCGTCGGTACTGACCGAAGCACTTCCCTATATCCAAAGGTTCACAGGTAAAACCATCGTCATCAAATACGGTGGCAACGCGATGATTGAGGATGAACTCAAATCCGGCTTTGCAAGGGACGTCGCCCTCATGAAGCTCGTCGGGATAAACCCGGTTGTGGTGCATGGTGGTGGCCCACAAATAGGGAGCCTGCTCGAGGAACTCGGAATTGAGTCCAATTTCGTTGATGGGATGCGCGTTACCGACAGCAAAACGATGGACGTGGTCCAAATGGTCCTTGGGGGAGCAGTCAATCAGGAGATAGTAAGCCTCATCAATCGTAGCGGCGGCAAGGCCGTTGGCCTGACCGGAAAAGACGCAACATTGATTAAAGCAAAAAAAATGTTGATAGAGCGTGGCGACCTAGAGGTTAAAACGCCAGAGATTATCGATATTGGGCAGGTCGGCGAGGTGGTTGATATCAACAGAGATATCATCGACCTGCTAACAGCCAGTGATATCATTCCCGTGATTGCACCAATCGGCGTCGGCGAAGATAACGAAACCTACAACATCAATGCCGACCTGGTAGCCGGAAAACTTGCAGAAAAACTAGGGGCCGAAAAACTGATTCTCCTGACGAACATCGCTGGGCTAGAGGACAAGGAGGGAACCCTGTTAACCGGCCTAAGTTCAAGTGAAGTCGATGGACTTATTGCGGATGGCACCATCACCGGCGGCATGTTGCCAAAAATCAGGTGTGCTCTTTCTGCGGTAAACGCTGGCGTAACAAGCGCACATATCATCGATGGCAGGGTCGCTCATGCTGTCTTGTTGGAAGTTCTTACTGATGAAGGTGTCGGCACACTTATCACCAACCTTAACAAGGGGCGTTAAAACTGATGACTGCAGAGCAGACCGTAATTAAAGAGGAACAGAAAAAACCCTCTCGAAAAGTCCAGATACTTCAGTCTCTGGCGACTATCCTGGAACAAAGTCCCGGTGGGCGCATCACAACAGCCGGTCTGGCAAAACATGTTGGCGTTTCTGAAGCCGCCTTGTATCGACATTTTCCAAGCAAAGCCAAAATGTTCGAAGCGCTCATTGAGTTCATAGAGGACAC
>JABIVN010000322.1 GCA_018667205.1 Gammaproteobacteria bacterium
ACCCAGATTGGTCTGGGCCTGATAATTTTTCATGACAGGGAGTAATCGACTAAGTGAACTCAAGCGCGTCCAGTGAACCAGCAAACTACCTATTGTGCCACAAACCGCCCTGCGGCTTGGTTTTTATGTGATCAGTGTATACTGCGTTTTTTTGTGCCGATTTAAATGCCTACCAAACGCCGCGTTAAAAACTGGACCGTCTTGACCCTGGCTTTCACCAGTGGATTCATCATCATGTCTATCGAACTGCTGGGTGGACGAGTTCTAGCACCCTACTTTGGCAGCAGTATCTATGTGTGGGGAAGTATCATCACTGTGTTCATGGTTGCGCTGTCCTTCGGATACCTGATTGGCGGTCATCTTTCGCTAAAGTCACCCAGACTGAGTAAATACGGGTTATTTTTTGTGGCAGCAGCCATTACCGCGGTGCCGACGATTTTGTTCGGCGATGCCATGATGGATTGGGTCTTCCTTCGCTTTGAGGACCCACGCTACGGATCGCTACTCGCAGCGATGTTATTATTCTTTGTGCCAACGGCAATACTGGGCATGATTGCGCCCTACTCCGTAAGGCTTTTGGTTGAAGAAACTCATCACAGCGGCCGTGTTGCAGGGGGGCTATACTTTATCTCTACCCTCGGAAGCGCGCTTGGCACACTGCTAACCTCTTTTTACTTTGTTCTCTTGTTCGAAATAAATGAAATTCTGGTTACCATGGTAATCGCCCTTGCCTGCTGCTTTCTTATTGCCATGATTGTTGACCGCAAGGTTGGGACCACAGTTGAGACCGAAGTTGAGACCGAAGTTGAGACCGAAGTTGAGACCGAAGTTGGCGCCAAATGATGATCGCACCCTATATCAAATTAGTCTTTGCCTTTACCCTGCTGCTGACTTCCACGTTGTCGTATGGTGACAAAGTGGTGCATAGAGAAAAATCACTCTATCAAAACATTGTCATCTCCGAGGAAGCGGGCAAGCGGTGCCTTGTTTTCTCTGTAAAACGTCAACAAAGAAATCAGACCTGCATCGACATTAACGACCCAAGCCATATCGTCTTTCCTTACGTGCGCATGACTTTCGCTGGGTTGCTGGTTAATCCGAAACCATCTCGCGGCCTGATGATAGGAATGGGGGGCGGGACGATTTCGTCTGTATTGACCAGCATATATCCTGACCTTACCTTGGATCTTGTCGAAGTGGACCAGGCTGTCGTTAATGTCGCGACTGATTATTTTGGGTTCAAAAAAACAGATCAGATTGATGTCCATGTCACCGATGGAAGGGTTTTTGCAAGGCGCGCGCTTAGCAGAAAGGAACAATATGACCTGATCATTCTGGATGCCTTTACGGGGGAATATATTCCTGAGCACCTGATGACGGTCGAATTTCTGGAAAACATCAAGCGCCTGCTCGCGCCCGGTGGGGTCGTCATTGCAAACACATTCTCTGGAAGCTCGCTATATCACCACGAATCGGCCACCTATTCGGCTGTGTTTGGACCTCTTTTTAACCTTAAAATGCGGGGTACCGGTAACAGGGTTATCGTTGCCAGCGCCGCTGATTTACCAGACACTGAGACACTTATGGCGAACGCTGAGATGCTGCAACCCGACTTCGAACGCTACAAAATAGATTTGCAAAAATACGTGCCGAGAATGAACAGGGATCCGGATTGGGAAACTGACAAGCGCCTTCTCACCGACCAGTACGCACCAGCAAATTTATTGAGGGATCGCTAGAACTTCCGCGAGCACTCAAATAGGTAACGAATGTTCTGGAAGGTACTAGATTTTACAACACGCCTAATAACGGCTAAAAAGAACCTCCATAGCGCATTGGCGGATCAGGGCCTTTCCAAAGCGCCGCATAATCAAAACAGGAGATAGAAGTGTCACGACGTGATCAGATAAATATGACCGATGATGAAATCGGCAGTTACCTTAAGAGTTCCCGCACAATTATTCTGGTCTCAAATGGCAAGAACGGTTTTCCTCACCCAATGCCAATGTGGTACAGCGTCGATGATCAAAATGTTGTCTACATGACAACCTTCGGTAAGAGCCAGAAAATAAACAACCTGAAAAAAGACCCAAGAGTCGCTTTACTGGTGGAGTCAGGTGACATTTACCAGGAGCTGAAAAGCGTCCTTATCTACACCGAAGTGGAGCTCATCGACGATGTTGAAGCGACCCGCGATATTCTGTTTAACATCTCTGTACAACGTGGTGATCTGCAAGCCGATGCAGGTGACGCAATTCGTGAGGGGATGATGAACACCGCCTCCAAACGAATAGGCATGAAATTCACCCCCGACAAAATTGTCACCTGGGACCACAGCAAACTGGGTGGCGTCTACTAAGCGCAGCTTAACGCCCCCGGCTACAACAGCTTGGTCTGGTGGCCTTCCCAGTACTTGTCCCGCAAAAGACGCTTATACAGTTTACCCGTTGGGTGCCGGGGTAATTCCTTGTCGAAATCAATTGACCGTGGGCATTTTAGATGGGAAATATGTTCACGGCAAAACTCGATCAACTCTGCCTCAAAGTCTGGCCCGACATCATTCCAGTCTTTGGGCTGAACGAC
>JABIVN010000323.1 GCA_018667205.1 Gammaproteobacteria bacterium
ACGATCTCGTGGGACTGGGCCATCCGTTTGACCGTTTCAATGTGGTTAACCTCGATGCCTGCGTACAATTTATTCCAAAGCCAGGAAAGTAACACGTCGAAAAATCTAATGACTCGATATGATTGATCCGACGCTATCTCCTGGGCATGGGCCATCGCCTTTTTCTCCACGGCCAGGAAGGTCAGGTCGTTGGTTCTTGCTTCGTGCTCGATGGCTGCTCGGACGTCGTCACTTGCCAGAATGTTGTTGAGGAGGGTGCGCCGGTGGGAAAGGTCTGGACCAATGATTGCCTGCCGTTGGTTATTAAAATTCACTCTAAGTAATCGCAAGAGCTTCCTCACCTGTCTCGGTTGTTCAGACTCAGATGACATGAGCTCATCAAGCGCGACGGCGGTTCCAAACTGAACCAGTATGTGTCCAGGATGAAACAGCATGGCAAAAAATTTTTTCAGTCCGCTGGTTGCGCTCCAGTTTTCTGACAATAAAAGTTTGAACAGGGACTTCTCTCTGTCTGGCTGGTGGCCCCAGAACAGGGAGACGGGAACAATCTTGATTGATCGGTTTTTAAGGGCTTTCTGGTGTTCGAATAGGCGCATCATTCGAGCTGATTGTTGGCGCAGTGATTTTCTACCGAAAGTTCCCTCGGCTCGGCCCAGGAAAAACACGGCCCGACTTTCGTTAATCTCCGGGATTATTGATACCGCTGAAGGCAAGCCGCCAGCCTGACAAGCCATGTCCGTTACAACAAGATCTGAGATGGACCGAAAGGACAGGACGTAACAGATAAGGTCTGAATCGCTCAGGTTGAGCGATTCGCGGTTACCACCCAAGAATATCGGTTTTATCCACAGAAATAAAAGCTTGCTTGACAGCGCGAATTGCGCGTTCTTTAGCTTAAGGCGAATTTCGCTAAGTTTCTCGTTAGGTCTAGGGGACATTTCCATTGAACAGGTCCGAGAGCACGCTCGCTGGGTCTCGCCCTTCAATTTCAACCTCGTAGACGCTGTTGAATTTTCGTTGCGTGATTTCTGTGATGGCGGCGCGTGAATCAAGAATTGTGGGTCTTAGGAACACCAACAGGTTCTGCTTTTGAGTCGTAACCGAAGTACTCCTAAACAAAAAGCCGAGGCCAGGAAGGCTGCCCAGCAAAGGCACCTTTGTATTAGTGGTATTTTCCTTATCCCTAATCAAGCCTCCGATGATAATGACTTCTTTGTCGTCGACGAGAATTGTCGTGTCTATCGTTCGGATATTGGTTATAAGGTCCGCGCTTCCTTCGGCACCAATGACGGCGAGTGAAGCAGCGTCTACCTCTGAGACTTCCTGATGGACTTTGAGTTCTACCAGGTCGCCATCATGAATATTAGGCGTGACTTCCAATGTCAGTCCTACATCTTCACGCTGGATGGTCGTGAATGGATTGGTTGTGCCGTTGCTACCCGTTGTCGTTGAGCCGGTTCTGAAAGGTACGTTTTGACCTACTACAATTTTTGCTTCTTCATTGTCCATCGTTGTAATGCTGGGAGTGGACAATAGATTGACGTCTCCATTTGTTTGCAGCGCTCGAATAATGGCTGCGAAACTTGTTCCATCAGTACTAATTCGGCCAGCGCCCAGCAATGGTTGTGTGCCGGCGGAAACACCTAGCAGCGGTGAAGGTACAGGCGCATCTGCCACCGAAGACTGACCTGCAATGTTTTGTAGGATCTGCGCCAGGGTGCCGGAGGGCGCTGTTAATCCAATCGGCAGATTACCGCCGCTGGTGTCCGCAATAAAGAGCTCAGAACCAAGTTGACGAGAGAAGTCGGCAGTGACTTCGACGATGGCCGCTTCTATCAATACTTGCAATCGGCGTACATCCAGACTGTCGATGATATCAACGATTTCTAGCATGGCTGAGGGAGGGGCACGAATGATCAATGCATTTAGTGACTCATCAGGTTGGATGCTAATTTTAACCTTGTTGGACTTACTTTCTTCATCGTCAACGACAGTGCTACTTAGAATTTCGGCCATTTCAACAGCG
>JABIVN010000324.1 GCA_018667205.1 Gammaproteobacteria bacterium
CTAAAAACAGTACCTAAAAACAGTACCTAAAAACAGTACCTAAAAACAGTACCTAAAAACAGTACCTAAAAAAGAGTCGGTTGGATCCGCTTCTTAAAAAGCGCGCTTAAAGACTCTTCATTGCTGATTCGTCTAATAGATTCAGCCAACTCATCGGCAACGCTTAATTGCCGAATTCTTGGTGATGCCGATGCATCCTCTTTCAAAGGAATAGTGTCAGTAACGACGACTTCATCTAGCATCGAATTATTAATATTCTCAATTGCTGGCCCTGATAAAACCGGATGGGTGCAGTAGGCAACTACTTTTTTTGCGCCGTTGCTTTTGAGTGCCTTAGCCGCAGCGCACAGTGTTCCGGCGGTATCAACCATGTCGTCAATCAGAACGCAGGTTCTACCATCAACGTCACCGATGATATGCATCACCTCTGCCTCATTGGCCTCAGGACGTCTTTTGTCAATGATCGCAAGATCAGTGTCGTTTAACTGTTTTGCCATGGCCCGTGCCCGA
The DNA here is from genome assembly GCA_018667205.1 of Gammaproteobacteria bacterium. GTDB lineage: Bacteria > Pseudomonadota > Gammaproteobacteria > Pseudomonadales > Azotimanducaceae > UBA9659. The sequence continues at coordinate 511 of JABIVN010000324.1, forward strand.
ACGACGCCACCAACATCCGGAGACACGATCATCAAGTCCTCGTAATTCTGGCGTTCAATGTCCAGCAAAAGTACCGGTGTGGCGTAAATATTATCTACCGGAATATCGAAGAACCCTTGAATCTGGTCTGCATGAAGGTCGATGGTCAAGACTCGGTTTATACCAGCGCTGCCCAACATATCCGCCACGACCTTCGCCGTAATGGGCACCCTTGCGGATCTAACACGACGATCCTGCCGGGCGTACCCAAAGTAGGGGATCACCGCAGTGATTCGTGCAGCTGATGCCCTCTGCAGGCAGTCCGCAATGATCATCAGTTCCATCAGGTTGTCGTTGGTGGGCGCGCAGGTTGGTTGAATGACGAAGACGTCCTTACCCCGAACATTATCGTGTATCTCTACAGCGACCTCACCATCGCTGAATCTCCCAACGTGTGCCGCTCCAAGGTCCATCCTAAGTCGGTCAACAACGCGCGTTGCCAACTCCCTGTGCGCATTACCAGAGAAAATCTTTAGTTCAGCCACTAGTTGTCAGACCTTCTTTTTCAGATCTTTCTTTTTAGAAAGAGGTATTTGAAATATGGCTGGGGTGGCAGGACTCGAACCTGCGCATGCAAGGATCAAAACCTTGTGCCTTACCAACTTGGCGACACCCCAAAGTCTTAAATTCATTGTTATGAGCAAGACCGCCCGTGTGGCGCGGCCATTCTAACAAGGCCGGCCGTAGATCGCCATCCTTGCGTCGCAGAACGAGGCATGAATTCGTTCTAAATAACTGCCTAAAACCCATCTAAATGGTGCCAGATGTAGGCCGATGCCATGAAAAAACGGCGCTATTGTGCTGTTCAGAGCAGCCGCTGTCAAATCTCCTTTGCATTTCCTTTTTCTGAGCCCCGTTGCCACCTGTGAACCTTTAACCGGAGGCGTGCTTCGGGATGGCGCAGGACGAGTAATACGGGGCCACTATCATCCGAATCCAGGACGCTGATAGACCAGTCGTCCTGCAGATACACACCCTTAATCGGTACCATGTCAGGGCCCTGTAGCCCTTGCACCCAATAGGTCAGCTGCTTCCAGGGCAATTGGAAGGAATCGCCCTCAATGACGAGACCCTGATCAAGTGAATAGACCTGGGAATTTCCCACGGCGTCAATAATCAGTTGATTACCAATGACCCGGATATGGACTTCCCCGATGCCCAATGGCCCATTCAGGCGAATATCGCTGGAATCACTCCGTTGCTGCCAATCTATGTTGACGACTCGTGATCGGCCACCTTCCTGGATGGATAACTTTCCGTCAAAACGCCAATATGCAAGATCAAGGTCTATCGGGTCATGCCGGGTGGTGCACGAGGCGATGAAATAAAGCAGGACGATGGCGGCTAGGTAGTTGCGCAATTATTCTCCTCGAAACCGCTGAATAATGTTTTTGAGGATCTCGCTCTCAGGCGCGAGCTCCAGCCCTTGCTCCCAGACCTGGTTCGCTTCCTTTTTGTCGCCAACTACCCATAAAACCTCTCCAAGGTGAGCTGCGATCTCATCGTTTCGAAACGTTTCAAAGGCTTGACGTAGATATGTCAGCGCCATTTCAAAATTCTTGAGCCGGTATTGCACCCAACCCAGGCTATCGATAAACGCAGGCTCATCAGGCTTGATCGTTAATGCCTTTTCAATCAATTCCAGGGCTTCTTCATGCCGATTAGTCTGGTCGGCCAACGTATAACCCAGCGCATTCATCGCGTCTGCATTACCGGGATCAAGCTCGATGACGCTGCGCAAATCCGCTTCCAGAATGTCTAGGCGTCCGAATCTCTGGCCTGTCATCGCCCTGTAGTAGAGCAACTCGACGTTTTCTGGTTCCTGGCTCAGGATTGAGTCAAGAAAGTCTAGTGCTTCCTGTTCTTGGCTTAGATCAGCCAGCAGTTGTGCTTCGATAAGAATAAGGCGCTGCCTGTCCTCGGGCTTTTGTTTACGCAAGTTGGCTAGATGAGCTCTCGCTTCTTCCCAGAGGCCTTCATTGGCGAGTAAAGATGCAATTCTCGCCTGGGCCGGGATGAACTGGTAGCCTTCCCCTGCCTCGGCATATTCCTGAAGGGCGCCCGCGGTGTCTGAACGCCTTTCGGCAATCCCTCCTAGATAGAAATGCGCTTCACCCGAGCGCCGATTCCACCGCACCATCCGCTCCAGATGTTCCTGTGCTTTTAAATCATTCCCTTGCTCAAGTTCAATCAATGCAAGCGCAAACAGGACATCACCGTCGTTGGGTGAAGCCCTCAGCGCATTGTTATACTGAACCTTCGCCGCCGCAAGGTCTCCTTTTTTGAACAACATCCTTGCCAGCATAAGTTGCAGCCTGCGGTTGGACTGTGGCCCAGCGACAACCCCTGCAAGATAGCCAATCGCATCATCTTCTCGTTGCATTGCATCCAGAATGCTTGTTTTAAGAACGATCAGGTTCGGTCTTTTAGAGAGCGCTAACAGTTCTTCGGTAACGGCTAAGGCCTCAGCTAATTGACCACTTTGTTCCAGTAACACTGCTCTTGAAAACAAAAGTTGTTCGTCCCCAGGGTGCCTGTCCAGCAGCTCAGTAATCGCTCCTAGAACGGCCGTTCGTTGCTTTGGCGCTAGATCTGCGGCTCTGTACGCGAACACATCAAAGCTGGTCGTACCGCCGAGTTGCTTGACCGTTTCCATATGACCAATGGCCGGTTCAAGCCTACCTGCACGCAAGAGCAGATCCACGGCGTTGCGGTGCGCAGCGACGTTGTCCGGCTCCACTTCCGCCCAGATCAGCGCCATCTCGAGCGCCTCGTCGTATTTTTTTAAGTACAATCCAAGCCTTGTTCCACGGGCAGCGACGCCCGGATCACGTGTTTCGACCACCGCATCCAGGTATTTGGCTAGGGCAACGTCATATCGGGAGCGATACCCAGCGACTTCCGCCACCAGTAACTCGTACAAGGAATCTCCTGGAAAGGGTGTAACCGGATAATCATCTTGAGCAGGACGGGGTATGGGTTGTGCAGGTTTTACCACCGCAGGCTCAGGTGTACTCGCCGGTTCTGGTTCAGCTGGTACCGAGGAACACCCGGAAAGTAGCGCGACCAAAATAGAAATCGTCAAGAAGCTGCGTGGCTCAGGTAGGGTCCGAAAAACTGAAGATCTTTTGATGTTGTTCACCTTTTTGTGACTGACATTCACATTCACGTTGTGAATCGTAGTTTTACTGTGTATTCACCGTGTCAAGCAACGTACAATGTACCCGGGCCAATCGGCCGCCTCCCTTGGATGCGGGGGGCTCATAATCTCGAGGACAGGTCCTGACTAACTGTTAGTGTACCTGCTAACGCAAGGGGTTCATTTTAATACACCGGTTATCTATGAATCTGTTCATCATTGGCATAAATCACACCACTGCTCCTGTAGAAATCAGGGA
>JABIVN010000325.1 GCA_018667205.1 Gammaproteobacteria bacterium
GCACATCACGCTTACCGGATCGGGCAGAGTAGTAGGCTGCTGTGTACAGCTTATGACAGGTTTGCGAGCAGCGCTTGATGATCCGGCGGTAGCTACAATGAGTACATCAGGATGAGGGGAAATAAGATGCGAACTTTACTCATAGACGGCGCGGTCCAGCGCACAGAACAAACGGATGTCACCGGGCCTTCAATGGCGGCGTATATGCCGTCCCCTGGGGCGTTACCTATTGCCATGCAAAGAGACCTTCGCTCAGATCATGCGGGCGAGACTGGGGCGGTGTTCATCTATCGGGGTATCCTGAGCTGTACACGTGATAGCGCCTTAAGGGAATTTGCGACTGAGCATTTGGCTACCGAGCAGCGTCATCTTGCTTTTTTCGAGCAGTGGTTACCAGCGTCGCTGAAAAGTCGATTAATACCTTTATGGAAGGTGGCCGGTTGGCTGCTGGGAGCGCTATCCCTGCTTGGCGGCAGGCGCGGTGTGTTCCTTACCATCGAAGCCGTTGAAACCTTTGTCGTCGCCCATTATCGGGAGCAACTGCCTCAATTGCGGGAAGTCGGGCAGGAGGGACTGGAGCTCAAGCTGCGTAGCTTTATGGACGACGAGGCAGCACATCGTGACGATGCTGCCAGCCGCAGCGTTGCAGGCCCTGCAGGTCCGTTGGGGCGGGTCTGGTGTGCGCTTGTGGAGTTTGGCTCGGCAGCGGGCGTTGCTGTCGCCAGAAGGTTATGAGATGTCCCGCACAAAATCGCCGGTTCGGCATCTAGTGTGCAGGCGTGACCGTTTTACTTAAACATTTCATACCAGTGTACGCCAGCGCGATAGACGGCAGCCCTACCAACCGTAGCGCTGGCTCAGAGCCAGGGATTAATTCAGAGTCCATCGCTTCAGTAGCTGTCACTACCTTGATAAGAAGGAAAAGACTCGAGACTAATCGATGTTGTATGACGATTGGGGATATTGAAAACACCTTCTAATAGGTTGCGCCGCTATAAGTGGTCGTCTGCATCGCATTGCGTTGGCTGCACCGTGTTAGTAAAAAAGGCAATAATCAGTCTGCACACTCTTTAACGCGAGCCGTTACAGGTTTGATCGCAAAAGGAGATACGTGTGACTAATGTGGTTCGAGATGTACTCTTGGCAGTGACAGGGCGCGCAACGTGGACGCCTTTCGTCATCGGTAGTCTAATCTTTAGCACTCTCACGAGTGCTGCTGGCGAACACGGTGACGCACCGCCAACCCTGCCCGACCCCAAAACCACTTACTCACCCTATCTGCAGGATATTTTTCCGAATCAAGTATTCTTTGGCGATACCCACCTACACACCGCGTATTCCGCAGATGCCGGCTTTTTTCTCGACCGACCCACGCCAGATGACTCTTTTAAATGGGCGAGAGGAGAAACAGTTACCTCTTCTACCGGTGTCCCCTCAAAGATTGTTCGCTTCCTTGATTTTCTTGTGGTGAGTGATTATGCCGACTTTGAGTCGACTCTGAATGACATGGGTACATATCGTATTCCCTTATCGCTCTCTTCAGCTCCATCATGAGTAAAGCCGCACCGCTCATAGAAGCCAATCGCGTTTATTGACGCTCTGAGATGCAGTCGATCGCAGCCTGAGCGCGCTATCACAGCGTCTAGCAGTGCACCTCCAACTCCTCTATTTTGACTTTCAGGGAGAACATACAGCTGGGCGATATAGTAAGGGTCGCGCCACGCAACATAACCTATGATTTTATCGTCGGAAACGGCTTTTACTGCTCGATACTTTGACGCATCTGCGATAGATAAAATATCTGCCGATCGAGCCGATCGCATTGATAGCTGACCTTCGGACGACAAAGTCGGTATCACTTGAAGCTCGCTAGTCTGTTCTACAAGTAGCGAAATTTCGGGTATGTCTCCAGCTATAACTGGGTAAAGTTCGATCATTGACTGTCAACTCCGAAAACCTAGTCGAAGGGTAACTTAATCCGTTTATAAACCGATACTAGACAGTCAGCTATTAGGCGAAAGCGGCCCCTTTTGACCTAGAAGAAGTAATCGATGAAAACTTTCGCTTTCACATCAAAGGTGACAGCATGCCCCCAATTTTTCTAAATTCTAAGCGCTACAGTCATCTTTCACTTGGCGAAAAACCATTTCCCCCACAGAAAACTAATGGATTTTGTATTCTTGTTTGTCAAGACCGTCGACGAATTTTTGAAAATTGGCATTATAATGCGACCGCCTTTGCTCCCACGCTTGAGTTACAGTTGGTGATCCCAGGAAGAAGGAAAACTGACTAACCATCGGAAGCCATAGTTCTTCGTCGAAACGGTCTTGGCTGAACTGCCAGAATGCTTCCTCAAAAACCTTCAGTAGCGGATTAAGGGTTGCGAAAAGACGAACTTTCTCAACATCTGTGAGACTTTTGAAATCCACATTCCCACGAACCATAATCTCCGCCAATTCACCGTCTCTGAATTGGCCATAACTGTCACGGAAAGCTTCAGAGATTTCATGCATCGCAGCTAATCGGCTCTCTCTGTTCTGTGCTCGAATTTGTCTTCCGAGGTAAAAAAGAGAAATGACAACACCTATCGCTGCCAATATCTCGGCAATCGCAGCAGTAGCATCCCAATTCATAACGGCACCGTGTTCCTGTATCCATGCATTGACTAATCAGTCTAGCCGAAACTCTGCTGTGAATCGAAACTGACACCCAGTAATTTCTATACAGGAAGACCGCTTTCACCTCAAAGCGGTCATTTGCAGGGGTTTGGTACAAATGTTTTCATGAGCTTCAGCCGGGCAATAGGAACAGACTACTTTATAGTGATCTGGCTATCATATTTTGAGTACATTGGAGCAGTAATCGACGCTCCA
>JABIVN010000326.1 GCA_018667205.1 Gammaproteobacteria bacterium
AACCATGACTGACGAGTTTTATGTGGCCGTTACCGAGTTCAACCTTTCTTGGGCTGAGATCAAATTGCTTAGCGAGAATTCCCTGCGGTATGCCTTTGTCGACGAATCAGTCAGGGAAGATCTGCTTGAAACCTTTCGAAAACGTATCAGTGAGTTTGAAATAAGGGCTTCAAGTTCAGGCGCTGCCGATTTTAACGCACAAAGTGCACCAAAAAGGCTATTTATCTGCAGAAGTTACGATATTTGTAAGTCTTAAGGGTGCACATACGGTTAGCAATTTGTGATAATGCGCTCCCGCAAGAATAGGACCATCGATAAGCTCAGTACGAGTAGGGAACTCGAGCTAAGTCGGTAAAATAACTAAACTGCTGTTAAAAACGTGTGCACTGCTTTGTTTAACTAAGAAGACTGGCATTTAACCTAGATCGGTAGCCTTGAAGGTTACCACCATAATTTTGATCAACATCGGGGAGACAATTAATGAAGCTTAGAAAGACGAGCTTTACTAAAAACGTTATTGCTTGCGCCATCTTGTCGGCAGGGCTATCCAGCCATGCAGGGGCAATGGAGGAAATAGTCGTCAAGGGTGATCTTGGCAGCCTGCCAGGGGAAAATGTTAAATCCGTATTCGGGTTCAACAAATCTATTCTTGAAACACCACGTTCAGTGTCCACCATTTCGGAAGAAATGCTGGAACGGTTCAACATGACCGATATTGATGACCTGGTTGCTGTAGCGCCGGGTACTTTTACACAGTCATTTTTTGGGGTTGCTGGTGGACTTGATGTTCGAGGGACACCTGGAGAGACATATTTCAGGGGCGTTCGTCGTCTGGATAACCCTGGTAACTATCCGACACCGATTGGTGCGTCTGATCGAATTGATGTGGTGCGTGGTCCAGCATCACCGATTTACGGTCCCTCAAAGATTGGCGGTTATTTGAATTTCAACCCGAAGTCATCTCGAATTGAAGAAACAGGTCAGTTCATTCCGGAACCAACCGGTGCGCTTTCTTTTTCAACCGGCAGTTGGGATAAATCAGTGATAACCGCTGAAATTGGTGGCCCAGGTAAGTTGGGTGGTCGGGAGTTTGGTTATGACATCTACGGAGAAGTGGAAAACTCAGGCAGTTACTACGATAACTCGGCTGTCGACCAGAACCTGTTACAAATGTCATTTGACATGGATATCAACGACAACGTCCGGATTCAGTTTGGTGGCATGTGGCACGACTTCTCGGGCAACCAGATTGCCGGTTGGAACCGTTTGACGCAAGACCTGATTGACAACGGAACCTACGTTACAGGTACCGCTCAGCCGCTTGATACAGATGGCGACGGGCGTATTTCTCATCAGGAATTTGACACGGATGGAGACGGTTTCACTAATCTCAATCCATTCCGCTTCGACTTCATAAACCAAGGCGCGAACGGTGGTGAATTGCTACCAGGCAATACAGACGACATTGGCTTCCTGGAGATTTTGACCGGCGACCTTTCTGCACTCGCGTTGGAAAACCCAGGTATTGGAAAAATCAGTGGCAACAATGTGCTCGTTGCTCCGGAAGATACGCTTGAAAACACGGTGACCACGCTTTATTTCGACGTAATCGTGACCACGGATAGCGGCTGGGAGTTTAAGAATCAGTTGTTCTATGAGCAGTACGATAATCTCAATGAGAATGCTTACGGATTCTCTCAGTTTCACGATAGCTGGGTTATCGAAGACAAGTTGGTCATTTCTAAGACCTTCCCTATGGATAATATGACCGCTTCAGTTCAGATTTCTCCGTCTATTCGGCACACTGATTTTGAACACGGTGATGATTACACGAACGAGTATTTTGACCGGCGTGACCTGACGCAGCGGTCTACGGCGCTAGATAAGCGTCTTCTGTCGACCCAGATCGATGATGACTACACCGAATACTATGTCGGCGACTATACGGATCTCGGCTTCGCTGTGATGGGTGATTTCGTATTCGACAATGGTTTAAGTGTGTTGCTGGGTGTTCGATATGACACGATTGATGTTGAAAGTAAGCAACCAGTCGACAAATTACTGTTCGCGAGCTCCAATAACTTTTGCCCTGTCGCGGGTTGTGAAAACAGCGAAGCCAGCGATGATGTTGATGGCGTCTCTTGGACAGCTAGCCTTAGTTACGAGTTCGACAATGGCCTTATTCCTTACATCACCGCTTCAACGCAAGCAACGATGATTGTAGGTCAGGGTGCGGAAGCGGTGACTAGCAACATCACTAGCGGCGGCATTTTTGATGAATCAGAGCTTCAGGAAGTGGGTTTGAAGGGTAGCTTGCTGAACAATGCGCTGTTTTTTGGCGTTTCGCTTTACAGGCAGGAGCGAACAGACTTCTCGGCGCAGTCTATCGTAACGAACCAGACAACAGAGACTGAAGGTGCTGAGGTTGAAGTACGATGGGTTGTGAACGAAAAGCTGCTGCTCACGTTCGGCTACACAAATATTGAGGTGACGAATTTAAGCACAGAGGAAAATGGCCGCCGATTTAGCTTTATTGGCTGTGACGATTTGCAGGGTATCCCGTGTGACTTGCTCTACGGTGGCACGCTAGGTGGAAACATCAGCAACATTGCCAGTGGCTCCAGACGAGCGGGTATGCCTGAAAATATCTACTCAATGACCGGTACATACGACTTTGGCAACGGCTGGACCGTCAATGGATCTATTGTCGATGTAGACGAAGTGGCCTCAGGTTATTCTAATGCGGTGATGTTACCCGAATATACGCTGGTCAATTTAGGTGTGTCTTACCAGACTGAGGATTGGATGGTTAGCGTAAGTGGCAAGAACATCACTGATGAAGAGTATTTTCGTTCAAACTTTCCCAACCTGTTTGGCGGCACAATTGTTTTGCCTGAGCTACCAAGGCATTTCAACGCGCGGTTCCAGTACAAGTTCTAGAAGCGCTTATGCCGATAAGGGCATAAGGTAGCTGGACAACAGTGTGAAAAAGGGCGGCATTAGCTGCCCTTTTTTTTGCGCGTTAAAGGCGGTTAGGGTGAGTGTTATCAAGTTGAGCCATAGAAAAATGGAGTAAAAAATGCTGGTACGAGTCATTAGTTTAACGATCGTCTTTATGCTGTTCGCCTGCGGCGCCCCAGATGGTGAGGTTAGCGTCGAGGAAACTGAAAAAGAAAAACCCAGACCAGTCAAAGTGGTCGTGGTGACCCTGTTCGAAATTGGTGATGATACCGGTGACCGAGCGGGAGAATTCCAGCTGTGGAAAGAACGACGACAGTTTGATGAGATTCTGCCGTTCCATGGTTACAAGGACCTGCACTACAACAGTGAGAAGGGGTTGCTGGTTATGGTGACCGGCATTGGCACCGCAAGGGCCGCGGCAGCAACCATGGCGGTAGGGATGGACCCGCGCTTTGACCTGTCGAAAGCCTACTGGCTGACGGTTGGCATTGCCGGTATTGATCCTGAAGATGCAACTGTCGGGTCGGCTGCCTGGGCGGAATATCTCGTTGATGGAGATCTTGGTCATCACATTGATGCGAGAGAAATCCCTGAAGACTGGCCGTTCGGCTATTTCCCAAGGTATACAACCCGTCCTTTTGATCCCAAGAAACCTGAACCCAGTGGCGAGATGTACCGACTTAACCCCGGGCTGACGGAATGGGCCTATCAGCTTACCAAAGATATTGAATTACCGGACGATCCCAGTGTGCAACTTGAAAGGGATCTCTATACGGAGCACCCAAATGCCCGGGGCAAGCCTAAGGTCATCAAGGGTGATCATATTGCTGCCTTAACCTTTTGGCATGGCGCGCTGCTTAATGATTGGGCCAATCAACTTGTGGAATACTGGAGCGAGGGTAAAGGTAATATGGTGACTTCTGCAATGGAAGATACGGGTTCGTATCTGTCGATTTCCTGGCTGGATAAGATTGGCCTGGCAGATAAAGATCGCTTTATGGTGCTTCGAATGGGTAGTAACTTTACGATGCAGCCACCAACGCGGACGGCGGCTGAGAACTTGCTTAAAGAAACCCAAGGATACAAATACGCGGGTCTTGAGATCGCAGTTGAGTCGGGATACATCGTCGCGTCTAGAGTCGTGGATGAGCTTTTAGAAAATTGGGCTCAGTATGAAGACACTATCCCGACCATTGAGTAGGGTGTTGGTTGAATGAGCGAGTTTGTTGATTACGTCAGGTCTTTGCCGAAAGCAGAGTTACATTTGCATATTGAAGGAACACTGGAACCCGCAATGCTGATGAACTTGGCTGAACAGCACCAGATTGATCTGCCTTATTCGAGTGCAGCGGAGGTCGAGCGTGCCTATGACTTTGAAGACCTGCAGAGTTTTCTTGATCTTTACTATCTGGGTGCAAGTGTGCTCATCGATACAGATGATTTCTATTCGTTGATGTTTCGCTATCTTGAAAGATGTCGTGATGAGGGCATCGTCCACACAGAAATGATGTTTGACCCGCAGACGCATACCGAACGGGGCATTAGCTTTCAGGTGTTTATGTCTGGGTTTAGTCAGGCGATGGACGAGGCGAAACGTCAATGGGGACAGTCATCCTCTTTGATCATGTGCTTTCTGAGACACTTGCCAGAAGAGAGCGCGTTTGAAACGCTGAAAGCTGCTGAACCTTTTAAAAGCCAGATATTATCCATTGGTTTGGACAGTGCCGAGCTTGGTCACCCCCCAGGAAAGTTCGAGCGAGTGTATGCGGCTGCTGGAGAGCAAGGTTATCGGCTGGTTGCTCATGCGGGGGGAGAGGGGCCCCCGGCCTATATTGTTGATGCCCTTGATCAACTGAAGGTGGAGCGAGTAGACCATGGCGTGCGCTGCCTGGAGGACGAAGCGTTAGTTGAGCGGTTAGTTAGGGAAAAAACGCCTTTGACAGTCTGTCCATTATCAAACGTCCGGTTACGTGTTTTTGAGAACATGGTCGATCACCCTATCCGCCAAATGCTGGAGCGGGGTCTAAATGTCAGTGTTAACTCTGACGATCCGCCCTATTTTGGGGGTTACCTGTTGGATAACTTCGACGCGCTGCATCGCGAGCTGGGTTTAACGAGGGAAGCAGCGCGGTTGCTGGCTGTTAATAGCATCCGCAGCAGTTTTATTGACGAGGCTTCCCGTAAGGACTGGTTAGATCAGCTGGGGGCGCCGACCCCGTAGGCTTTCAGCCCGTGGATCCCGCCATTGGGGTAATGGCTGTAAAGTATGTGTGTTACAGGGTCCTGATGCTCTATCTCCCTGAACCGGTGCCAGGTATCCGCGCGCAGACGGCCAAATGA
>JABIVN010000036.1 GCA_018667205.1 Gammaproteobacteria bacterium
ATTATGCAGTTGACCCTCACTTTTGGTCCGTAGGCCGCGGCAAATGAGCCAGTAATCGCATTCAGACCCGCCTTGGCAGCACCATAAGGTTCCGAAGTTGGGCTGGCCTGGACCGCGGCAATACTAGACACGTTGATAATACAACCGCCATGCCCCTGCGCCATTCTGCTTCCAATATTGGCGCTGAGTCGAAATGGCCCCTTGAGATTGACGCCAATAACCTTATCGAATAGAGCCTCGGTAACCTGATCAAGGGATGGGTAAAGTGGCGACATGCCAGCGTTGTTGATGAGCACATCTACTTGCCCGAACTCAGCATAGACTGCCTCTACCATTGCATCCAGTGAATCCCAGTCCCCTGTATGGGCAGCATACGGAAACGCCTTAACACCCAGCGCTTCAATCTCTTTGGCCGTTTCGATGCAAGATTCAATTTTTCGACTGACGATTGCAACGTTTGCCCCGTGGCGCGCAAAACCAAGCGCCATGGCTTTGCCGAGGCCTCTGCTTCCACCCGTAATCAAAACAACCTTTCCAGTCATATCCAGTTCGTCCACTTGTCTCTCCTGCTAATCAAAAAGAAACTATTGTACCCACCGGCAGTGGCCTAGTCTGCACATCGCAACCCGGGGCGTGTAGAATCAACGAACCATTAGCCGATATGCCTATGAATGATCTGATCTCCCAGCGCCTGCGCCACCGCGTTCGAACCTTAAGTACAATCCTGGGCGAGACAATGACACGCCAACACGGCCAGGAATTCCTGTCTAAAGTTGAAGAAATTCGACTGCTCGCGAAGGCAAACCGACAACCTCTGACTGATCCCGACAATTCCGACCAGGGTGACCATGAACAATTACGTCAAGTGCTTACCGCGCTTGATGGTGAGTCACTTATATCCGTTGCACGGGCATTCAACCAGTTTCTTAATCTCACCAATATTGCCGAACAGGCAGAGTCGACTGAAACTGCGGTTGGTTCACAGTTGGAAGAGCTGTTCACTCGACTGATCAATAAAGGGATCGATCAACAGCGTATTCTTGAAACTATTACCAGCATGCGATGCGATCTTGTACTTACCGCACACCCGACGGAAATTACCCGGCGAACCCTTATTCAAAAATACAACCGAATAGCCGCCGCACTCAATGACGTCAACGAAGACCACGAACTGGATACGCAGGAACGCTTGGATCTGGAACGACTGATTGCTGAAGTCTGGTTCACTGACGAAATCAGGACAGAAAGACCGACACCACAGGATGAGGCGAAGTGGGGGTATGCGGTTATTGAACATTCACTGTGGACTGCGATTCCCCAGCTCTGGAATCGACTAAGTGAAATAACATTTAAGGTAACCGGTGAAACACTGCCTTTAAGTGTATCTCCGGTCAAAATTTCGTCCTGGATGGGCGGTGACAGAGATGGTAACCCGAACGTCACCGCTGATGTGACCAAAGAAGTTTTAAGGCTCGCCAGGTGGATGGCCGCGGATTTGTATTTAAGAGACGTTGAAGAACTTTTGTCACAGCTATCAATGTCTAACTGCTCCAGCGAGCTTGCTGCACTGTGTCCCGACGGCGTCGAAGAACCTTACCGCTATATCCTCAGGTCATTGCGGGAACGCCTGGCGGTGACTAGAACCTGGGCAGAAACAACCGAGCCACCAGTACCAGGATTGATTCACAGTGACGGCGACTTAATTGCCCCGCTGCAACTATGCTACGACTCTTTGCTTTCGTGTGGCATGGGCATTATTGCCGACGGCCTTTTGAAAGACACCCTGATTCGCGCCAATACATTTGGCGTGACTCTGGTAGAACTGGATATTCGTCAGAGTTCTGACAAACATATCGAACTCTTGAACGCGATCACAGAATACCTCGAGCTAGGCAGCTATCAGCGCTGGTCAGAAAAAGCCCGAACAGATTTTTTATTACAGGAACTCAAGACCCCCAGGCCACTAGTTCCAGACAGCTGGCAACCAGAAGGTGACGCCGGCGAAATACTTAAAACTTTCAGACTCATCGCTGAAGACAATGGCCAGGGTATCGCCAGCTACATCATTTCAATGGCCCGGCGCCCTTCCGATGTCTTAGGGGTGGTATTGCTGTTACGTAAGTCCGGGGTCACTCGAGTGCTACCGGTTGTGCCACTTTTCGAAACACTGGATGACCTTGAGAATGCAGCCTGGACGTTAGAGTGTCTGCTTCGAACCAACTGGTACACCGAGTACATAGATAGTTCGCAGCAAATCATGA
>JABIVN010000327.1 GCA_018667205.1 Gammaproteobacteria bacterium
CCCTTTTTCTTCTTGCAGCAACTGATTACCACGATGTTGGCAGATATTGTAGAAAGCCTTGATTGTCCTGTCGTCCTGCCGAACCATGAGAATAGATTCAGTGCCAACATCCTCACGTTGCCAGTCACCCGGTTCCTGCATTTCAGATTCGCGCCCCAGCAACAACCAGACTTTTGTCCACATGTGCTCAAATTCTAATTCTGCGAATTCCCGAGAGGTGTAACGTTTACCTTCAAGGCGATTTCGCCGCAATTCCTGCTTCGGCCAGTCGGGTAAAGAGCTGCCTAATGTACTCATGTGTCAGCTTCCGCTCTCAGATACAGGTTAAAAAGTTGAATTCGTTTGGCCGCCATCAATAACGAGGCTCTGGCCAGCGATAAATGCCGCTTGCTGGCTACAAAACATAGCGACAAAATCCCCGACATATTCCGGGTCACCAAATATTCCAGCCGGAATTTTCCATTCATCAACGAATTTCTGGATTTCCTCGTCATAGCTGGTCCCATTTTTCTCTGCCATCGCGTTGTACCTGTCAGCGATGGAGGCGGTGTGATGCATACCCGGTAACACGTTATTAATCATCACATTGTCTTTGGCCACCACCTTAGCGACCGCGACACAGTAATTAACGAGCGCTGCTCTTGGCGGTCCCGATAAAATTCTTACCTGCGCCGGGTATTTCGCCGCGCCAGTACCAATATTGACAACCCGCCCCCAGCCTCGCTTAGCCATACCAGGCACGACCGCTTTCATAAATTGGACGGGGGAAAGCAGCGTCACGTCGAGGTTGGCGAGCCAATCACTGTTTTCAACCGTTTGATAGTCACCGGTAAATGGCGGCGGTGAACAAGTACCCACCAGAATGTCGGGGTCGGGACAAGCAGCGAGAATTTTTTCCCGCCCTTCGTCCGTACTGTGATCGCAGCTTATGGGAGTAATACGAGCGCCTGTTTCTGATGCAATCTCCTCGCAAACCCTGAATAGCCGTCTTTCGCCCCGCGCAGAGACAACAACATCGACACCCTCTCGAGCCAGCGAAAGCACAGCTCCACGCCCCATGCCAGCACTTCCGCCATTAACAATCGCTTTCTTTCCTGTTATGCCAAGGTTCATAGTTGCTCCGGAACCATGAGTGTATGTTAGAGAAGTATAACACTTATGTATAACGTGTAATACTTTTAAACAGAAGATCGTCTGGCATCACGGCGCTGAAAAGCTGATCGAAGGCGCACAAGTCTTGCTTCAGATAAAGGGAATCGCCAGATAACGAACACTGAGGCAGCGTAAAGAAGCATAGGCGGTATTGTCATCAAAAAGGTGAGCGCAAATAGCTCATCGGGACCGTTCACGCCTTTAGGATCAAACCCAAAATAACTAACCATCGGTAACGCTATCCCTAGCGCCAGCGCTTGGAAGAACTTGGTGCCCAGGGACCAAACCGCCATGTAGGAACCTGCCACCGCACCACCAGCACGCTAGACTGCCATTTCAATCAGATCGGCCTTCATGGACAAAGAGATAGCCACAAAATTACCACTGGCGATGCCATATCCACCAAGCACGATACAAAATCCGACGATGTCGCCGGGTCCAAGCATCATATAGCCCGGTGTCGCCAATACATATATCACGGCGCCCATGACCCAGGTTTGTTTCTTGCCAATTCGATAAGAAACCCAGACCCACACCGGTAACGACAAGAGCTGCATCAAATAAAATCCGAGCAAAATTGTCTGCGTGCTCGTTTCAATATCAACAACGAAAGCCGCAAACAGCATGAACAGCGAAGACGACCATGTGGTTCCCATCGACAACATCAGAAAACCGACAAACAAAATCATAAAAGATCCGTTAGAAAACATCTGTTTAGTGGAAGCGATCAGGTTTTGTTGCGCTTTTTGTGTCACCTTGGCTTCTGGCACCTTCCATAGCGCTAGAAAAACGAGCGTTGGCAGGAGCACTAAGGCCATAAACCCTACGATCGTCAGGCCCTCTTTAGGCAAGTTGCCATAGCCGAATAATTGTCCTGACAACGAAGGAATCAATAACACGCTGACATTGCCTAGATAACCAAAGGCTTGGCGCCAACCTGTAATTCTAGTGCGTTCATTGTAATCGTTCGACAATTCCGCACCCCAAGCAAAATAGGGAATATTAATCATGGTCCAACCTAACCAAAGCAACATTGACCAGATGAGCAGGTGCCAGTTGGTTACAACACCTGAGGGCGCAAATAACTGCCAGGCTGAAATGGACATGATTATCGCCCCTGCAGCTAACCAGGGCTTTCTTCGACCAAAACGCGATTGCGTTTTGTCACTCAAGTAACCTATGACAGGATCGGTCACCACATCTGTAATTCGCGCCAGCATCAGAATCAATCCAATCTCGGCAAGTCCGAGGCCCAGGTCACGGGAGTAAACAAAAGGCAAGTAGAGGGATACCGGTATCGATGCGAGATAAACCGCGTAGTCCGGTAAACCGAAAAAAATCAACCGGGAACGGGACAGTGGTTTGGATTTTTCAATCATCGTCGTTAGCCTAACCTGCGTTATTCACGCGCTCAAAACTCTTTGTGATAGATCAAATTTTTAGGTAAATACTGATGCCTCCAATAAAAAAAAGCGCCGCAAGACGCCTTCTCTTAAACTGGGTTCATATCCTAGGGGGAGATCCGAAAATCTGAAAATATAAACCCAACACTCTATTTTTAAATTGATTGCCTAATTTAGCTCTCGAAACCAATCGTGATGCCATAGCTTCTTGGATCACGGGGGTTTCCAAGCCCCCAACTTGAGGCAAAAGGAACTCGGGCTACGTAACCTTTGTCGTAACCCATGTTTTTACCAAAGGCTTTGATATACCACTTCCCGTCAGCGCTGGTGTATCGAACCTGAGCATCAATCTCCTTCGACTCTTCGTACCTATTCAAACCATTCTCTCTTTGCACGCCTTCAGAATAGTTTCCTTCTTTCCACCAGTAACTGGCACGCCAGCTTAATGTCGCGCCGCTCTTACCGATAGGATGCTCATAGGTCGCCGCGATAAAGGCCGTGTCATGAGGGGCACCAAATTCCTGACCGGTCAAATCGTTTGCCACCGTGAGGGTATCTGGATCCAAAATAACGTAATCGTCTGAGTCGTAACCAGATTCAGCAACCGCAAACGCACCGTCAATCCGCAACATATCTCCATCCATTAAAAGATCAAGACCGGCGATAGCATTGACTTCAATCTCAAGTCCATAGACATGAGATTCTTCAACATTCGCAGTGCGCTGAGAGATATTCCCGGGTACGCCTTCCTGCAGGTTTCGTTGAATACCATCCCACCAATTGTAATAGCCGGTAGCATTGAAGCGCAGTCGGTTGTCGTACCAATCCGACTTAATACCGAGCTCAAGCGAGTCGACTCTTTCTCGATCATAGAAGGTAGGACGAAGGGGCTCAACACCTGCCGCAATCTGAGCATCGCGGAGCGTTAACTCACCCGCACTGGCACGAAACGAGAAGCCACCACTACGAAACCCACGCGTCGCTGAAGCAAACAGCATCGCCTCGTCATTGAGTTGATACTGCAGGCTGATCTTGGGCGAGAAGCTCGTCCAAGTCTCATCATCGGCGTAGTCGTAACCATCGCCGGCACCACCACCGGTACATTCAAAAAAGTCGCTGGTTTCAAACCTGGGTGTGACGGTTGCCTGACAGGAGCCAAAATTCACGAAGCCAATTTTCGCGTCTTTTTCTTCCTTATTATACCGGCCGCCCAGTGAGAGGATTAGATCGTCCGTCAAATTAATCCGTACTTCAGCAAATACACCCAGACTCTCGTGGTCAAGTTCATCAACCCCCGGTGGTCTAACACCAAATACATTAGGTTGGCTAGATTGACAGCAGCGCTGCTCCCCGTAGAAAAGGTCTTGAGAAAAATAGTACAGACCCACTGTAAAATCGTATTTATCTGAGAATGCAGACGCGTAACGAAATTCCTGACTGACCTGGTCTTGGTCAATCATCAGACGAGTCACGACATTCAAAGGAGCCCCTGATGGAATACCTTCGAAGTCTCCACCAGAAAATGCCAATACATCAACAAAGCCAGTAATGGACGTGAACACACCATGTCCGGCGTCATAATTAATTTCTGCGATAAACTTATCGACCTCATGGTCTGAAAATGATCGCCAGGGTTCATTTTCAGCGTTACCCGCATAGGTTTCATCCCACTTTCGTCCATCAGGCACAAAAGGGTGGCCGGAGCGACCAAGGTCCCTCTCGCCGAGCGACGTCGATACTGCGCCGTCACCCCCGCGCTCGTAGCGCTCAGCAATGAACGTGACGTCCAACGCATCAGTGGGTGTCCAGACGAATGTGCCGCGAGCATGCGTTGACTCCAACACGCCTAGTCGTTCTCCGCCAGATAGATCTTTCATCCAGCCATCTCTGTCGCGGGATTGAAGTGACAATTTAGCGTTTAGCTTATCTTCTATAACAGGGCCTTCAATCGACATACTAAAGTCTCTGCGATCAAAAGAGCCGCCGGTCGCCTGCGCTTTAAAAGCGTACTCATCGCCTGGTCGACGACTCCGTGAGACCACGGCGCCAACAGATGTGTTGCGCCCAAACAACGTGCCTTGAGGGCCGCGCAGCACCTCGATTGACTCCATATCAAAAGTGTCCAGGATCGCAGCGATATTCTGCGCGATAAAAATACCGTCCTGGTACACCCCAACCGCGGGGTCAAAATTGGGCACACTAAATGACACGCCTACTGCTCGCATCCAAAACCTTTGAATGCCAGGAAAAGTTGCGGTCTGTCGGAAGTCTGCACCTGGCACCATATGTGAAACATCGACCAGGTCATTAAAGTTATTCTCAAGAATCATGCTCTCAGAAAGCACCGTTGATGATACTGGCACCTCTTGAGATAGACTTCCGGTAGCGCGTTTGGTTGAAGTAACAACGATTTCTTCGATAACTCTATTGTCAACTTCCTCAGATTCAGCAGCATAATTAGGCGCAACCAGCCCAAAACATCCGAAGAAAAACGTGACAACAACGCCATAGAAATTTTTGTTTCTACGTATCTGTAATTTGTTCACTATTTCTTACTCCCATTTGGTTTCTACTCGGGAGCTTGTGTAACCGGTAGATAAAAATGCCCCCTCCCCGACCTCAAAATAAATATAACGTGATTACTTTTTTTTTCAAGTATTCTTGAAAGATATTTTTGTAGTCATATTTATGTTATTTAACAGTTGCTTATATTTTAAAACCTAAATAAATTAGAAACCGCGTTGACTAAAAGGAAAGATGTTGGCTAAGCACAAAGTAGCAGTAACAGCAGTACAAGGACCAAACCACGCTCTCGAAAAACACTTTTTCACGACGGTTTCGCCCACATACCTATCCAGATGAGTGCCGTTCCTGTCGCTCGCAGCATCTTTCTAATGACACTCAACCTGATGGCCGGCAACGTGCGACTGAAAATTGATACCGTCAGTGACGAAGGCGCATCGGTCCAGACTAAGGCTTGTCTTCTATTTCGACACAAGTCAATAATGAATTACGGCGACCTCTACACCATCGTAAATACCTGACAGCTAACAAGTTACCCGAGACAAAACTTTGACGGAAAAAATCGAGAACCCAGACGCGCCCAAACCCATTTCCCGAAAAACGCTTTTTTACTACGGACTGGCAGATATGCCGATCCAGATGGGCGCCATTCCGGTGGCTGCTTATCTACCTAACTATTACGGTCAAGATCTTGGGCTGAGTCTAGCCGCTGTCGGTATGATCTGGCTTCTTACCCGCTTGTTCGACGCCGTGTCTGACCCCCTTATCGGCTGGTTGAGCGATCGCACCAACACGCGCTGGGGCAGAAGAAGAATTTGGATGGTCGCTGCTGTCCCGGTGTTAATGCTAGCCGTTTACAAGTTGTTCATGCCGGTTGCTCCGGTAACTGAAGCCTACTTATTTAGCTGGCTAGTCTGCTTCTGGGTTGGCTGGACAATGTTGTTTATTCCCTACTACGCATGGGCTGCTGAGCTCTCCCCGGAATACAACGAGCGAACACGTATTACGGGTTGGCGCGCCTGGATTGGTATGGCGGCCAATGTATTGAGCAAAGTTATCCCCGTCCTCGCGATTTTTCTCTTTGGGTACGGAGGTACAGAAGAAACGTTGCTTCTGATCGGCACAATCATGCTAATACTGTTGCCCATTACCGTCGGGTTAACCGTTTGGAATGTGCCAGAGGGGCGAGATTATTTGCCAACTCAAATCCCCCTTATCCCCGGGCTAAAAATGATGTGGAAGAACGCACCTTTTAAGCGACTGGTGCTTGCTTTTTTTATTAGCCAAATGGGTTCTTCGATATCAACGGCGCTGGTTGTGTTCTATATCCGTAATGTCTTACAGGATGCGCAGAACAGTATTCTCATGTTGCTTGTTTACTATGGCTTTAATTTGGCAGGAATTCCCTTCTGGATTTGGTTCTCCTCACGTATCGGAAAACACCGTGCATGGGCACTAGGCCTCGGCCTATTCTCGTGTTTCCAGCTCGGCTATCTCGCGCTGGGTGCAGGAGACTTTTACTACATGCTGCCCATCACAGCTGCCACCGGATTTTTAGGCGGTGCATTCTGGGTTATACCGAATTCTATGAAGGCGGATGTTATTGATGTTGACCGATTAGCCACTGGTGAAGATCGCACAGCCTGGTACTTCGCTGTCTGGTCGTTTACCACAAAGGTAGGCCAATCAATCGGTCCCGCGCTTGCACTGACATTATTGGCTTACGTAGGGTTTGAGACAGGAACCAATGGCGAGAGCACAGAAGAAGGCTTGTTTGGATTGAAACTGCTCTATGTGTTCGGCCCTGCCCTGGGATTCGCCACCGCCGCCCTGATCGCCTGGAACTATCCTCTTGATGAGAAAGCACACGCGGAGCTTCGAGACAAAATCGTCGCTGCCCGAACAAAATGATCATCCAAACTACTCTCTGCCACGAAGATACGGACACTCGGTTAGTACTTTCATTGCTTTTCCCTAGGCGATGAATCTGAACGCGCATCTGAGCTTAAACCGCATTAACTTTCCGAATAAGCGCTGAGGTGTCGAACAAAATATAAGTAAAACGCGTACTGCTTTTGTAAAGCAACTCGGGGCATAATCCCCTTTCTCCGACTAAGGAACCGAAGTAAATGCAAGAATTCCAAATCGACGTCAAAACACCCGATGGCATGATGGACTGTTTCGTCTGCCACCCAAGGGGCGAACCACTTCCCGCTGTCGTTTTGTATATGGATATACCAGGCATTCGTGAAGAACTTAGAGATATGTGCAGGCATATTGCTGAACAAGGCTATGTCGCCATTCTACCTGACCTTTATTACCGTGATGGCGCGGTTAGGTTTGACCTCTCAAAAGGCGAAGAAGAACTAAAGAAAATGTTTGCGATGGGCTCGAAACTCACCAACGAGATGATTATCCGAGACACTAAAGGACTGGTGGACTACTGCAAGTCCAGCGACTTTATTACTGACAAAATCGGATGCGTCGGTTACTGCATGAGTGGCCAATTTGTCATAGCAGCCGCGGGCAGCTTCCCCGCCGATATCAAAGCAGCGGCATCGCTCTACGGTGTGAGAATTGTTACTGACCAGCCAGACTCACCCCACCTGCTCGCCGACAAGATCGAAGCAGAGCTCTATCTAGGGTTCGCGGAACACGACCCATATGTCGAAGACTTCATTATCCCAGACCTCACTGCTGCCCTAGACGCTAACAACGTTACCTATACGCTGGAAACTCATGCCGGTACCGAACATGGGTTCTGCTTTAAACAGCGACCGACCTACAATGACGCCGCCGCCAAAAAAGTCTGGGACACGCTGTTTGATTTGTACAAACGGACACTCAACTAGCCGGATAATTTCAGGAAAAGGGCAATATATGTCGAACACAAAGGGGAGACTTTACGGCAAAACAGCACTAATAACCGGCGCAAGCCGAGGCATTGGCAGAGCCATAGCGGAAATCTATTCCGCCGAGGGCGCCTCACTTATACTGACAGCTACCACACTGGACTCACTGGCTGATGTGGCGGTCACACTTCCAGAAGCAAAGCTACTTGCCGCGGACCTCTCTTATGCAGATCAAGTCTTGCAACTATTCGAGCAGGCAACTCATCAGGCAGAGCGCATTGACATCCTGGTTAACAACGCTGGGGTCTACCAGGGCAAACCCTTTGAGCAATACACCTTGAATGAACTAGATCGCCTGATGAAGATAAATGTCTATGCTGTATTCCAGCTAACCCAACTGGCGGTCACGCATATGAAGGAGCACGGCAGTGGAAAAATCATCAACATCTCGTCAACTGCCGGAAAGTGGGAAAGCCCTAACCAGGCGGCCTACAATACGACTAAACATGCCGTCGTAGGCATGAGTAAATGTGTCGCTCTCGAGACTGCCCCCTTTGGCTTACAAGTCAATACCATCTGCCCCGGCATGGTCGACACTGACATGTTCCAACACTTCGACGTTCACGCCAAGGCCGCTGGGATTTCACTCGATCAACTAAAGGCCGCTGCAGTAACTCGGATACCCCAGGGGCGGTTCCTTGATCCGGGTGAAGTCGCTCATCTCGCGGTATACCTTGGCAGCTCGGAATCGGATGGCATGACCGGTCAGACCCTTACCATTTCAGGCGGCATGCGGATGGCATAGCCTTTCACAAACTAGCCCCTTATCAAATAGCGCCTAAGAAAATGACCCCCGAATCAGTCCTCATCATCGGCCTCGCCGCAATCTTTATCATTCCAATCGCAACTGAGCTTAATGTTGGCGTTGTCGCCTTCGTTGTTGCAATTCTGCTTGGTACGCTTCTACTGGACTATTCCGGTAAAGAAATACTGGCGGGCTTTCCCGGACAGATGTTTGTTCTCATCGTTGGGATTACCCTGCTGGTTGCTATTGCGCAAAGCAACGGTACCGTGGAATGGATTGTAGTCAAATTGCTTGCGCTCGCTGGGGGTAAATTGATACTGCTGCCCTGGCTGTTGTTCATCACCTCTTTTATCGCCAGTTCATTAGGCCCAGGCGCAGCACCGATACTATTTGTCATTGGCGCGGGATTCATCAAAAAGTTCAAACTGAACCCACTACTGATTGGTGCGATGATCATCCACGGCGCGCAGTCAGGCGCCTACTCGCCGATCGCGCCCTACGGTGTCGTGATTAAGCAGCTAGCGACCGACTTATCGATTTCCTACTCTCCGCTTTCGGTGTACCTCGGCACTGTGGGTTTTCATCTTACACTCGTAGTCGCTGTGTTTTTCCTGCTGGGTGGTTACAAATTACGTGGGCAAACTTTCGCTAGCAGTGGTGAAATTGCATTCAGCAATGTGCCAAATAACAGCAGGATGCGTTACCTGACTCTGGCCGGGTTCGCTGCTCTGCTCGCGTCTGTCATTGCTCTTAACATTAATCTTGGCTTCGCCGCATTGGTTATCTCATTTATTCTGCTTCTGTTTACCCCGAAGGAGCAACGAGCCGAGTCTGTCAACAACATCGCCTGGCCGATTGTCCTCGTCATCTCCGGGGTGCTGACTTACGTCAACATGATCCAAAA
>JABIVN010000328.1 GCA_018667205.1 Gammaproteobacteria bacterium
CAATTAATAGGGTGCGCATTCAATCATTCATGAGCGAATGATTCAAATCAGAAACGCTAGGCTTGATAGTAAGATTCAATATCCTGGCGCGTCACGATGCCAACAACTGAATCGATTAAGGGCGCGCTGATTCTGTTTACGTAGAGACTTTCTTGCCCGGATTCGTTCATTCGGTCCAGCGCTTCTTTGAGCGTCGCTTGCAGCATTATCGAAGTAACATCTTTTCGTGTCGCTGGAATCTCTTTCAGATTGACCCATTCAGGTTTCTCATTTTCCAGAAATTCAATGAGATCGAGCGTTGGCATAATAAAGCCGGGTGTTCTCTCAGCAATGTCGACCAGCAACCAGGTGGGCTTGTCTCTGACCAAGCCGCGGGCGGTTTCTATATCGATCTCAGCAGGCGTCCGTGCGAAGCTTCGAGACATGATGGAAGCAACGGACGCGCGATTGAGGTGCATCGACATTGGGTTTTGGCGAAACTCCAGACCAAGGTATTCCATTTGGGTGATGAAAATCGATTTCACGCCAAACGCCTGGCTGGCGGTGAGATTTGCAATGATGATGACCAGCATCGCAGGTAATGCGATAGCGGTGTTTTGGGTTAGCTCAATGACGGCAAGTAGCGCGGCAAGTGGTGCCTGAAGCACGGCGCCCATCATGGCTCCCATGCCGATAACGACGTAAAAAGCAGGCGAAGATGCGATGTCGGGGTAAACCTGAGCTCCTATGAAGCCTAAGATGCCGCCTGCAACCGCGCCAATGAATAGCGTTGGACCGATAACTCCGACGGGAACGCCCATAGCGATTGTCGTTGAGGTTGCCAAGATTTTTAGGACAAGCACAACGAGCAGCACTTTGATGGTCACGTCACCCTGGAGTGCAGCGTTTACCGTGTCGTAACCAACACCAAGAACTTCGGGGCTGATGACGCCTAAAAGACCCGTGACAACGCCAACGGTCATAAACCTAATCCAGAACTGCGGGGCTGTCATTTTGTAGATGTATTGCGTTAGACGGACGAAAATCGCTGCAATGATGCCAAGCGTTATACCCTCGAGAACCAAAAAAGGTATGTCTCTGAAGCTTGTCATTATTGTGTCAGCTGGTAGCAGAAACGTAGAGGTTGAGTCGTAGAACATCTGATTGATCAGGGTGGCTGTCACTGCGGCGAGAATCACAGGGATAAACCCGGCAATGGTGTACTCCATTAGGATGACTTCCATGGAGAAGATCACACCCGCCAACGGCGTGTTAAATGAGGCTGAGATCGCGGCTGCGGCGCCGCAGCCAACCAGAATTCGGATGCTATTGTTAGGTAGTTTCAGAGCCTGGCCGAGAAGGCTGCTGCCTGCTGCCCCGAGATGTACAGCTGGCCCTTCACGCCCACCGGAAAATCCACTTGCCAGGGCGACAACGCCGCCAAGAAATTGAGTCATCGCGTTGCGCCAGGGCAAGTAACCCTGATGTCTGGCGAGTCGCTCTAAAACATGGACAATTCCCACCCGTCGACTCTCTGGCTTTATTAGGGCAAAAGTGGCTGCCAGTGCCAGGCCGCCAAAAACTGGCAGCAAAAACAGCGTAACCGTCTCCAGAGCTTCGAAGTTGTCGGGGTCATGTGCCATGACGCTGGCAAGCGGTAGTTCGATCAAAAAACGAAAAGCCAGGATCACAAGGCCTGTAACGAGCCCCGAAAGTACGCCGAGCACCGCAAATTGAGGCATGGAGTCAATGGAGGCCAAGGCCCTACGAAAGCCTCTTATGGTATATTTTTCAGGCAGTTTACGGGGCACGGTCTTGAATTCTTGTTCTTCAGTGACCCAGAATAGGCGATGATAGATCAAAGATCGACAGTTGTAGGCTGGATTTGTTGGGATTTCTGCTAAGCTTGGGAGCCCCAAAATTTTGTTAGCCCGATAGGAGCCCTTCGGTGGTTGCGGTAAAAGGCAGTAAACAATACCAAATGATGGTCGTACCGAATCGTCCCTTTTATAAGTGGGTGGTGTTCTTC
>JABIVN010000329.1 GCA_018667205.1 Gammaproteobacteria bacterium
AAAGCCCTGTTATCATTCATATCCTCAATTTATACATCGGTGACCAGCCTGGCGCTTCACAAGAGCGCCCTTACGGTCGTTATGATTAGCGCATCCGCTATATTTATAGCTCTTTTTTTTTTGCTTTTCCGTGCGGGTATTAAGGCAAAAACTGGACTAATTTAGGACTAGTTTTTATATTTTCAAATTCTCACCGGGTGATGATTATTGCGATAAATTGGCGTGACAAACGAAATAAAACAGGCTGCTCGCGGTGCAGCAAAGTGACATCATGCACGACGTGTTAGCTGTCTACCGTCGATACCTATTAATAGCCCTATGGACCCATCCACCAACAAGCCCCGACGTTAGGGCTCTACTGAAAAAAGCGACTAACTCTTCAGTTGTTTGATCCTAGATATAGTGTTTACCTAAATCAGGCTCCAAATTAGGCTCATCGAGTTGCAGCAAGAAGCCAATGAGCTCATCAGCGTCGCACATGTTTACAGCATCGAGATTTAATTGAGCGTTCATAAATAATTTCTCTTATCAAAAAGGGGCCTTTGGTTTAAGTAAATATATGACCCAAAACACCGCAAGAAACACTCCGTTAGAAAGACGCTTGCAACGAACCAGATCGGCCAAGGGCAGTTTTGTTGCTACGTTTCGCCAGGTCTTTTTACGCCATGGCTTGACTATGGGTTTTATTGCACTGGGCTGTCTTTTGTTACCCGGTGCCCACACAGCGATCGGATGGAGTTTAGCCTCTCTGTTATCAGCACCCTTTTCTTACCTCGCGGCGCTGTCTGCCCTACTGGTTTTCTGCGTCCTTTTTCTCGTCTTTAAGGGCCATAAAATCAGACATGATGAACTGGTTTGGCTGGCCTACCTGCTATTTATCTCTGCCGCAGAGGAGGTGGCTTTTCGATTGATGTTACCCAGTTTACTCACCGGGACCATTAATATGACCTCCGCGACAATTGTGAGTAATCTGCTGTTTGCAGGCATCCACTTCGTCACGTTGCGCTGGAAGTTTATAAACTGCGTCGGGGTCTTTTTTGCAGGTTTGGGCCTAAGCCGCCTGATGACATCTACTGAAGATATTGCTTTCCTGATTTTAGTCCATCTGTTTTTCACTTTTTTGAATACGCCAACCCCGCCTAATCAGCGACGAACCGCAGGCATCAGCAAGCAACACTAGTAGGGCAGAGGTGCCGTTAGCTGGGTCGGGCACCGACTTATGCATCAAAAGACATCCTCGCTAGCATGAGATTTCTCCACTTCGCTTCGCTACGGTCGAAATGACGGGAAGGGGTGGCAGGTCCGCCCGACCTCGCGCCGGCTCGACCAGATGTCATCCCGACCGAATCGAAGGATTAATGACAACGCTTTAAAAATGCGCCCATCTTTGGCTAAAAACGTTCACTGGGATTACCGTGAACGGGGTCTTTTGATGCAACATGTCTCAAGCTTTTCATTGTTTCTGTTTCTGTTTCTGTTTCTGTGCCCCAGAGCGAGAATAGATGGACGTCATTTATCGCATATGAGCAGCTCATTTCGTTACAACAACTAAAGATCAAAAAGCGAGCAAAGCACGCTTCAAGAAAACATCAGGCACAAGTCGATGAACAGTATCTCGCCGTTACAGACCGCCAGCCACTGCCAAGACTAAGTCCGTTGCTCGCGCCACCAATCAGGCACCTCAATCGGCATTGCTTTGCTGTTTGCTATCATTAACGGCGTTGCATCTATTTGAGGTTCTTGAGGATTAGAGGGCACGAGTCCCTTAGACCCCCGATCCATAGGATCCACCCACTTGACCCAGTGGTCTTCAATGATTTCGCCGAACTTCTCACCAAAGTCTTCGTGGTGGTCACTACTTTGATGAATCAAAAACGCCTGGAAATCGTCAAACGACAGCAGCGCATAATACTCACCGCGCACCGGACCGCGAAAGAACTCATATCTACGGCATCCGGGTTCAGTTGACCAGGTATCCTGGTAGAGCACTGCTTGCATATCTTCGTACGCGGTTTCTTGACCTGTTTTTACCTTTATATACGACAGTAGTGTTGCCACGATTGACTCCTACATAAGTTAATGAGCATCTCCCGCCTCTAGGATATTCATGTGGTCAGCAAAAAACCAATGTGAATTAACAAGCTCCCGACCTACAGCGCCGAGAGCCAACTTGGTGATTTCAGCCACTAAGAGCGACAACTGCGGGATTTGAAGACAAGATCCAATAAACCAGAGCCAGTAGCAAGGAGAATGACCCATTGCCCTGGAACAGGCCCTGGAAAAGGCCCTGAAACAATGCCCTAAAACAATGCCCTGAAGCCCTATCCTGAACAAATTTCCTAAAATGTCCTAAATACTCGACTAGCGGTATCGGCCACCATGATATTGCCAATAGATTTTTAAGGCACTAATACATATCATGATGCGTTTTTTAGGCTGCCTAGCCGCCGACAATAGGAACCCCGCTATGACTGAGTTGACCAAAATCCTGCTAGATGAAACAGAGATGCCAACGCAGTGGTACAACATTGTGGCAGACTTGCCAGAGCCTCCCCCTCCACCGCTTCACCCCGGTACTCACGAGCCTGCAACCGCTGAAGATTTTAGCGCGCTTTTTCCCAGGGCGTTAATAGCCCAGGAAATGTCCCAGGAACGTTACATTGATATCCCTGGCGAGGTTCTGGATGTCTATCGACTTTGGAGACCCAGCCCCCTATTCCGTGCACATCGTCTGGAAAAGCTCCTGGATACGCCCGCAAAAATCTACTACAAGTACGAAGGTGTTTCACCCGCAGGGTCCCATAAACCCAATACAGCGGTTCCACAGGTCTGGTATAACGCCCAGGAAGGTATTACCAAGCTAACGACAGAAACCGGCGCAGGTCAGTGGGGAAGCTCTTTGGCGTTCGCCTGCGCCCAGTTTGGTCTTGAATCCGAAATTTGGCAGGTGGCTGCCTCGTATCGAGCCAAACCACATCGACGTACGATGATGGAAATCTGGGGCGGTAAAGTTCACCCTAGTCCTTCTGACGCCACTGAATTCGGACGTTCGCTGTTAGCGCAGGATCCTGATCATCCTGGGTCATTGGGCATCGCAATATCTGAAGCGGTAAGTCAGGCTATTGAGGACCCCAAGACACGCTACGCGCTCGGCAGCGTGCTTAATCATGTGCTACTTCACCAGACGATTATTGGCGAGGAAGCGCTGCTGCAACTTGCCAAGGTTGGCGAGGTTCCCGACGTGCTCGTTGGTTGTACCGGCGGTGGTTCAAATTTTGGAGGCCTTGCCTTCCCGTTTCTTCGCGAGAAGCTCAAAGGTAAGATGAATCCGATCATTCGCTGTGTCGAACCAACGGCGTGCCCTACCCTTACCAAAGGCCAGTACCGTTATGACTTTGGAGACACAGCCGGGCTAACCCCGTTAATGAAGATGCACACGCTGGGTGCTTCGTTTATTCCAGAACCCATACATGCAGGAGGCCTTCGATATCACGGAATGGCACCGCTGGTCTCTCATATTTACGAACTAGGTCTGGTTGAAGCAATCGCCATACCCCAGACAGAGTGTTTCGCGGGCGCCCTACAGTTCGCCCAAAGCGAGGGCATTGTTCCTGCGCCTGAGCCAACCCACGCTATTGCCGCCGCTATCCGCGAAGCTCTGTTGTGCAAAGAAACCGGAGAAGAAAAGACAATTCTCACAGCCCTATGCGGCCATGGTCACCTGGACCTGGCTTCTTACGATAAATATATGTCGGGCGAGATGGTTGATCTGGACCTATCGGACGATGTCATTGAAGCCGCCATGAAAGGCGTACCTGTCATTGGCTAACCAGCGCGATCCACGAACCGCAATAAAATACGGGAAGAAACTATGAAACACACTGGATTTATGACCTTAAAAATCGCGGCGCTTTTGGGCTCCGGACTGCTGTCGTTGCCATCACAGGCCGAAAACGCTGATAGACAGGACCAGGCCTCACAGCTTATGGAAGAGCTTGTCGTGACTGCCCGCCGAAGAGAAGAAGGCCTGCAGGACGCTCCTCTCGCGGTTTCAGCCTACACCAAAGAAACGCTGGACTATCGCGGCGTAACGCGACTGGATGAAATCGCCCGTTTTGTGCCCGGATTAACTTTGGAAAATAACCCGAGCTTTGGCGGAGCTTCCAATTCAGCCGCCATTTACCTACGAGGTGTTGGCCAGAAAGAATTCTTGCCAACGACAGAACCCGGCGTTGGCCTGTATGTTGACGGGGTTTACGTCGCTAGATCAGTCGGCGCTATCCTGGATATTGTAGATG
>JABIVN010000330.1 GCA_018667205.1 Gammaproteobacteria bacterium
ACCATAAGTTGTAGCGTCACGAAGTTCAGTCCAGCAATCTGGCGCCTGCGGTGCTCGCCACCGAAGTTCGCCGACAGGAGGTGCCGCATAAGGTATACCGCCAAAAAATGCCACGCCACTTCCGTCTTTACTTTGTATCATAACGCCCTTTAAGGGACCGGTATCGATGCTTACTTCACTCATGGCTCACCTACTTGCTGCGGAAAATCAATAGTGTTCCACCGAGTAAAAAATATTTCAACGACCAAATTATTATTATGATCAAAAGGTAACTCCTTGAAAGTCTTTACCCATGTTCGGCTTAAGGCTTTTCATTGGCAGTCTGTCGCTCACCGCGGATCAAATCAGCCAAACGCTAAGCTCGCAGTCTCTGGAAAACAGCATCTATTGCAACAACAAACCGCAACAACAAACCGCCATTGATGCTGCTTCAGTAGAGCGCTAATAATTCCGACCTTTAAGAGCGCGGTCGCGTTTAACCACTAACAGTCATTCCGCTACACTCTTTCATCAAACAAGCAGACAACCGATTTGATTCCATACTTAGACTTTTGGTCAAAAAGCCCTGTGATCGTTGCTACCCCCAATTTGGATCATCAGTTACTACATAGACCACGGTATCCCGAAGACAAAAACACAATGGACAATAATTTCAGAACTCAATCGTAAATACTCTCGAATGGCGCATAAACAGGCGTCAGTCATCTACCCGACGTTAACAACACCTACCCTCGAGACTACAAAAGGGGCGCTTGATCCTTAGCGACGCCTGCGATGGGACGGGGAATCAAAAAAGTAGTGGCCGCTTCTAATGGCAAAGCCACGTTGAATTCGATACGAATGATCGATATCTGGCCAAAGTTACCGCCCCAATTCCTTCGTGGTCTTTGTGATTGAAACTCAGCATCTCTCAATTCACGTGTCGCCCTATGGTGATGCGACCGATGTCCGTCATATACTCAGCCCAGTGGATACAAAAACCAAGTGAGAACAATGACCGCTTTTAACGCATACCAAGATCGCTTGATGACTCCAGAACAAGCACTAGCACTAATCGAAAGTAACCACTTGGTCTACCTGAACGTGGGAACACCCGTACCCGTCGCTACATTACTGGATGCACGAATTCGAGAACTCGGCTCGGTGGACATGCGGATGGTCGGCCCTGGTTACCTGCCGTTTTTTGACAGTGAACGAGACGCTGGCGAACGAGAAATTGAGCTTTTCATTGGCGAACCTTCACGATCAAGTCACGACACACAACGATCTACCTATTTGCCCAACACGTTTATGCTAGGCATGAAGGCTTTTGACAGTGGCCGCGAAGAGGCACGCATGCCCGATGTGAACGTGGTTGTTTGCAGTGCGCCTAACGCAGCCGGATTTGTGCAGTTCGGCGCGGCGCAATGGCTTCGCAAGGCCTACCTCAAACGCTGCAAAAAAACGATCGCTTTTGTAAACCCTCATATGGCACTCGTGCATGGAGACGTGTGGGCACACCCCAGCGAATTCACTGCATTTGTAGAGGGTGTGATCCCACCGCCCGTTGATGTCGAAACAATTCGTACTCGGGTTGAAAACGAAGCACCAGAAGCAAACAAAGCAAGGTTGATTGAGATTAGCCGGGTTGTATTGCCAGAACTGCTGGCACCTATTGCAAACTCATTCCATACGATGGATCCCGGCGCACTAGAGAAACAGCTTAATCTCGTCATTGATCCAGCGGCGCAGAAAATCGCCGATTATTTAAGAGAATTAATCCGCGATGGCGACACCATTCAAGTGGGCATCGGTCAACCAAGCTCGCTAATGTTTAAAGCCGGCGCATTTGATGATGCTAAAGACATAGGGCTACATACAGAGCTAGGGTCCCCTGGTCTTGCCCAACTCTGGGAACGAGGCATCCTGAACAATTCGAAGAAGAGCATTCACAAAGGTCGCAGTGTGGCCGTCGCGTGGTCGGGTTGCGATGCCATCGATATGGAAATTATCCGCGACAACCCTGCTTTTGAATTGCACGACCCATCCTATTTACTAAACCCCATGCTGATCGCCCAAAACCGGCAGATGACTTCTATCAATAGCGCGATCGCAGTCGACTTGATTGGCCAGATCTCAAGCGAAGATCGCTACGGCGGCATGATGGTCAACGGTACCGGTGGTCAACCCGACAATCACATGGGTGCGACGTTTTGCCCGGATGGCCGTGCTGTGATCATGTTACGTTCAACCGCGCTCGGCGGGGCAGTCTCAAAAATTGTGGCAAAACATGAAGCGGGCACGCTAATTACAATCCCACGTTATCTAGCCGACACCATCATCACCGAATATGGCATTGCACGCTTGCTAGACAAAAACCATCGCCAACGGGCTGAAGCGTTAATACAGATTGCACACCCAGATTTCCGCGAAGAGCTCAGCAAACAAGCCAGAGCAAATTGGGGGTGAACAACTAGTATGGTGATTTACGCTGATGCTACTACGACCGATTTCCTTCCTACATCCTAGGGAGCGCTAACTGAGAACTGATCTCGGGATTCAGTCCGCCTTCCAAATTTTTTAAGCACTCGTTATTGAATCTGCGATTAACTATCGCAAACATTTTTCAGACATTACCGTTAGTGTTGTCGTTCTTTTGCAGCAGTGTTGTCGTTCTTTTGCAGCAGTATTCTCGTGTCAAATCTTCCGATTGTCGTGTGGTACACCTGTCCTTCGCAAAAATTGATCAAGAGAAATTCAAGCAGCTGCTCTCCACTCATATCTATGGTGGAGCCCACCTACTTTCGGAAATCCCACTAAACGGTCAGGTATCGAAGTCCCTTTGGCAGTGCGCTGAACCTTAAGGTTCACCTCCACATGATTATCCTGGGCGGGGTATAGACAATGGAGCACAACCAACCTCGTTTTCATCGAGTCAATGCACCGGACCGACAGCGTCTGGACAAACTTCTGAACCGCATCATCGCCCGGGTCATGCGCAGGCTTATAAAGGACGGCCTGCTCACCCAAGATCAGGAGCAGCCATGGCTCGATTTTCAGGAGACAGACATAGTTGATACGCTCAATGCAGCTCCTATCCGCTACCGAGTCGCCGTCGGCCCCGGTGCGGGCAGCAGAACACTCACCTTGAAGAACCCGGGCCTGCAGCGCTCGGATACCCAACCAAAACCCTTCACGGTCGACAGAAGCGGTTTTTCACTGAACGGCCTGCCCGCCGCAACAGCGTGAACGTCTTGAACGTCTGTGTCGTTACGCCACGCGCCCGCCGTCTGTCTGGAGCGATTGTCGACCAAAGTAGCCGGACAGGTGAGCTACGAACTCAAGCACCCGTTCCGCGATGGCACCACTCATATTCTGTTCACTCCCGAGGACTTTCTCGCCCGGTTGGCAGCGCTGGTACCGAGACCCCGGTCCAATCTAACTCGATACTTTTACAGGATTGGGGGTTCTTTGC
>JABIVN010000331.1 GCA_018667205.1 Gammaproteobacteria bacterium
CTACGGTTCGGATTTAGTCTATCAAACCCTGTGATGGCAGCCTTAACCTGATCCACTTCACAATGCATTTCCAGGTAACCGGACAACTTCAACCTAACCACTGCAAGAACAAAAGGCCTACTAACCTTAAGCCGATAGCGCTGGACCCTCGCCCGCAACGCCTCTCCACAGCTCTTTCTGGGAAAGCAGGTATCTAGTCTGTAGAACTTCTGATCTAGATCAAGTCTCTATTGTGTTTATTTCATCAAACAGGCCAGTTCGCGCTCTTTTTATTTGTTGGTACCGAATTATTCTTGCCGAATAATCGGTATTGAAATGAATGCTGAAATCGCCGCGCAGCGACCGTGTTATTTCAAACGAAAAAGACTTTGTTGACGACCAGCAAGACAGCCTGACGCTCGAACTCCCCACCTATTCGCCTATTTACCTATTTACCTACTTACCTACTTACCTATTCACCAGCACAATTCGTTACACTGATAATCCAGCCCAGAAAAGAGCAATAGAATGCAGATTCCAGAATCATTCTCGCCCGGTGAAGTAGCAACCGGGGACCGTGGCCAATTGGCGCACCCTGCCGCCATCGCGCACAGTCAGCGCCTGGTCAAAAAACTCTACAAGGTTGGTGACAAAGCCTGGTCGCTCGTTGGCAACGGCCTCTCAAACCAGTCTTTTGTAGAGGGACCAGAAGGGCTTATTGTTATCGATACCGGTGAATGCATTGAAGAAATGTCGGCTGCGCTGGAAGAAATAAGAAAGGAAACCAATGCACCTCTGGCGGCCTGTATCTATACCCATTTTCACTACGTTGGCGGTACAGCAGCGCTACTGGCCGAAAATCCAGACCTTCCAATCTGGGGGCATACCGGTATTCAGGCTAACCTAAAACGTTTCGGGGGCGAGGTTGCACCAAGAGTGACCAGAGGACTGGTGCATCAATTTGCCGTCATGATGCCAGATGAAGGACCAGACGGTGTCGTAAACGTTGGGCTGGGTAATTTTTATCGTAACCCAGCACATGCCCCCTTTACCGGCGGCCACGTTCCTGCACAGCATACTTTCGACAAGCCTACGAAAGCGTCAATCGCTGGGCTGGACGTTGAATTTTATCCCGCACCCTCTGACGCAACAGATTCTGTAACAATATGGTTTCCGGCATTGAAGCTCGCGGTCAACAACCTACTCTGGCCAACGCTTTTCAACGTGTTCGCCATTCGCGGCGAGGAATACCGTGACCCCAGGATACTAATGAAAGGCTTGGATGAACTTGCCGGACTTGGCGCGGGCGACCTGATTGGCGCTCACGGTTCGCCGTTATTTGGTACCGCAAACATCGCAGAACGCGTCCGCGATTACCGCGATTCAATCCAATTCATGTGGGATCAGACCGTGCGCTGCGCCAATCAAGGCTTGACGTTAAATGAGACGATTGCCGCCATCCGCCTGCCCTCATATTTCCAAAACCATTACACCACCCAACAATTTTATGGCGTAGTAGAACACCACATTCGACAGATCTACACTGGCCTGTTTGGATGGTTTGATGAAGACGAAGCGAACCTGTTTCCCACACCGGCACCACAACGGGCGCAGAAGCTCATCAACGGTTTTGGCGGCATCAACAAGGTACGTGCAGAAATAGATGAGGCACTTGCAGCGCAGGACTTCCGATGGGCTATCGAGGTGTCGTCCTGGCTAGTAAGATCCGAAGTCAACGAGACAGGCAGAGCAGACGCCGGCGAGACACAAGACCGAGCACGACTAGCCCAGGCATTACGCGGCGTCGCCCAGTCTACAACATCAGCCAATATCAGAAACTGGTGCATAACACGTGCTCTGGAATTAGATGGCACGATCAACATGGAGCGCTTTCGTGTCCATCGGTTTCACAAACGGGAGGTGCTAAACCGTCCGCCCGGCGAATCCCTTGCGCTATTGCGAGTGCTGCTGGTGCCGGAAAAAGCAACTGAAATGGAAGATGAAATCATGGTGACGTTCTCTGACGGGAGCAGTGCCGGCCTTGCCCTGCGCCACTGTGTCGCTGTGCCTTCAGTTGGTGAGAACGCCAACTTGTTTATGACAATTAGCCATGAACACTGGGCCGAAATACTTGGAGGGAAAATGGCCTTAAGCAAAGCACTGGCCGAAGGTTTTATAACAACAGATGATCGAAACCGTATTATTAGGTATTTCGCCTGTTTTGACCTCAACACACTGAATAGTTGATCAATAGATGAGCGATATACCAAAACCAACGAAGCCCTTTAAGGGTCGGGCAGAGCGACTGTTCAATGATGCAAAGCCGGAAAGGCTTCCGCTGAACAAACAGGCCAGCGGCTCACCCAATATACTAATGGTCATGCTTGACGACGTAGGATTTGGCACCTGCAGTACTTTTGGTGGTCCGATACCGACCCCGGGCGTCGATAAGATTGCTGCCGCAGGTTTAAGGTTTAACCAGTTTCACACAACGGCACTGTGCTCTCCGACTCGCGCGGCGCTACTCACAGGGCGCAACCACCACAGCGTCCATATGGGTGGAATAACCGAGATCGCGAACAGCTTTCCAGCCTATGACAGCGCCATTCCACCTGAGACCGCTTCAATCGCGGAAATTCTTAAGCAGAACGGTTATTCGACGGGGTATTTCGGTAAATGGCACCTGACCCCTTCCTGGGAACAAAGCCCGGCTGGTCCATTCGATCGATGGCCAACCGGCATGGGGTTCGAGCGTTTCTACGGTATTATCGGCGCCGAGGCGTCACACTGGGAACCACCCGTTTATGACCAGACCACTCCGATTGAACCCCATCTGGAAAAAAAGGATTACCATCTGACAGAAGATCTGGCGGACAAAGCCATTGAGTGGATAGCAAGGCAGAAAGTCTCCGCCCCTGACAAACCATTCTTCTGCTATTTCGCACCCGCTGCGGTACACGCTCCGCATCACGTCGCACCAGAATGGAGTGACAAGTTCAAAGGTCAATTCGATCAGGGCTGGGACCAACTGCGGCGCGATATTTATGAGCGGCAACTGGCACTGGGCGTCATTCCTCCGGGCACAGCGCTAACGACTCGCCCAGAAGAAGTACCCGCCTGGGAAGAATACCCTGATAGCTACAAGCCCGTCGCTGCACGTTTGATGGAAGTGTTTGCCGGTTTCATGGCACATACCGACGCCCAAGTAGAACGTATCATCGACAACCTGACCGATACCGGAATCTTCGACAACACGGTCGTGATCTACCTAACGGGCGACAATGGTGCGTCTGCCGAAGGCACCGTGCATGGGGCATGGAGCGCGCCGTCGTTCCAGAATGGCGTGCACGAAGACCCCCAATGGCTGCTGGAACACATGGAGGACTTTGGTACGGATCGCTGCGAGAACCACTACAATGTTGGTTGGGCATGGGCGCTTGATTCGCCGTTCCAGTGGATGAAGCAGGTTGCCTCGCATTTTGGCGGAACGCGCAACGCGCTGGCTGTTTCTTGGCCCGAGGGAATCAAGTCAAGGGGCGAGCTTCGCCAGCAGTTTCATCATGTCATTGATCTGTTTCCGACAATTCTTGATATCACAGGCATATCGATGCCCTCCCGTGTAAACGGCATCAAGCAGGATGACGTCCACGGGCAAAGCATGACCTATAGTTTTGACGAAGCTACCGCGGCCCGCAAAAACACCACGCAGTACTTCGAAATACTGGGTAACCGCGCCATCTACCAGGACGGATGGATGGCTTCCTGCTTCCATGGCCGACTGCCGTGGATCAGGTTCGCCGGGTATGAATTTGATGGCGAACAGGAAGTTTGGGAACTGTACAACATTACCCAAGACTTCTCCCAGGGCCATGACCTTGCTGCCAGCCACCCGGAGAAACTCGCTGAACTTCGGGCCTTGTTCGAAACAGAAGCGCAGAAATATGGAGTCTATCCTCTAAGGGACGCTTCTGCCCGACGCGGTGGCGAATATGCGGTACCACACTCGATGGAGGGTCACAGCAAAATGACTTATGGGCCAATGCATGTAAGGCTGCCAGAGCACGGCGTAATTAACCTTAAGAACACTTCTTACGAGATCAGCGCTTCAATAATAACCGGCGGCGCCAGCGTCGGCGTCATCGCCTGCCAAGGCGGCAACATGGCCGGTTGGAGCCTATACCTTGACGAAGCGTCACGCCCTGCCTTTGTCTATAACTGGTTCGGACACGAATTTACGACCCTTCAAGGTGAGCCTTTAGGTGATGGTGATCATAAGCTTACCGTGAGATACGCTCACGATGGCGGGTTTGCCGCGGGAGGGGACGCAAAACTCCTGGTAAATGGCGTTGTCGTTGCAGCCAGTAGGATTGAGCGAACAGTACCCGTTATCTTTTCTATGAGTGGTGAAACTTTCGATGTTGGCAGAGATACTGGGTCACCCGTGGGGTATTACCCGCACAATTTTCCTTTCTCCGGTTCTATACTTAGCGTGACGCTCGAGCGGTTGACTGAACCAGACGATGACGTAAAACGCCAGGAACGCCGCGGGAAATTTCAAGCGGGGTTAAGCTCTCAATAAGAGTTTGGAGACCCCACTAAAAGCCGCCCGGCGCCATAGTCGGAAAACACTAAAGATATACAAAAACGATAGTCGGCAACAGTCACAGCCGTTAACTGACCGGTGCATGCGCTCTACGGGACATGGCCAGTTAAATAATCTGGGTAAATATCACCGAGCACGAAGACTGTCAGCGCGCCTTATCACAGGATAAATAAACATACCCCCGACGAGAACGCAGCCGATAACAAACCAGCCATTTAGGGTAAACCCACCCAGGTCACTTAAGGCCCCGCCAGCAAACGGCGCCGTCGCGCCGCCAATCAATACAAACGCGGCATGAGAGCCAGCCAGCGACCCTGTTGGGTCAACTCGTGCAAGACAGCCAAGAAATATGGGCATGATAGCAACAGGCAAAATTGCAAATAGCGGCGCCATAATGAAAAACTTGACAGGAGTATCAGCGGTCGCCAACAAGTTAGCAGAGACCATCACGACCAGCAGGATCATCGCCAACGGCGCGAGCGCGTTCATCCGCGTGCCTATATATCCGGCCAGCAATGGCAGCCCGACACCCACCAGGCTGCCAGCCATAAACACATAACCAATCTCTTCAGGCATCAGTGGGACAGCCCTGCCAATTTTTACGATGAACAGCGCAAGGGTCCCGTGACCAAGAAATATAACACCAAGGCCAACCAGTCCCAGCCACCCAATCATGAGCTTCGGTCGCTCTTCCCTATCACCTGTCAACGCTACGGGCGCCGTCCGGGGAGTACCAGGAATGAACAGGAAGGCGAAAATCGAACACATCGCATAGACAAGGTAAAGTCCGTCAACTTCAGTCCAGCCGGTGATACCGGGCAAAAAAAGATGTAGCTCAAGCGCCCTGGGAAGTACAAACGCAATAAATATTCCCATGACACCGACCATAGAATTGATGACCCCAAAAGTTGATTCGGGCCGGTGACTGCGCCCCGCCGTTGTCATGACGGTTGCAACCACAGCACCCAACGCGAAGCCTGCCGGGGCGCGACACAATAATAACCAATCGGTTGTCGGCGCTATGATCGATAAAAGGTTCAATGACACGACCGAAAATACACCGGCAATGTAAACATGCTGTGCGGAGAGTCGAGTCGCCAGCCTGGCAAAGGTTAGATTTCCAGCGGCGATCGCTGCCATTTCGACCGAAGCCACAAGCCCTGCTGTCGTATTGGTCACACCAAATGATAGGGCGATCGCGTCAATATTAAAGGGCATTCCCAGCGATGCGCTGAACGCCAGCAGAAGCACGCCCGTTAGCGAAAAAAGCTCTCTGGTAGACAGACGAATCTGTAACGGCACTAAAAGACCTCCTTAAGCAACAAGCTGCCCGTATGGCAGCCTGGGGTGAAAGGTAGAATTAAACACGTTTCTCACCCAGATCAAAGTACTCACTTCCGCAGCCCTGCCCGGCTTGTTACGCGCAATGATTAGGAAATGCAGCGTAGACTAGTCAATTGCTGGCGGCCGGCGCCTTCCGAATTATGAACGTCATCGTCCAATCGTCCATATTTATTTTTCACCTGGTTCACATTGTTTTTGAACATTAGTCCTAGAACAATGTGGTATCGGCAACCAGGTGGTAATCTCTCGCATTATTTAATTAGGGGTCGATGTATCACGCTCTTTTGGCCTCGAGGCCTGAGGTTGGGTTTAAGGTAATAGTTCAAGGTAATAGTTCAAGGTAATAGTTCAAGGTAATAGTTCAAGGTAA
>JABIVN010000332.1 GCA_018667205.1 Gammaproteobacteria bacterium
GTTAAATAAGGCGCTAACTGATGTCGGATTACCGTCCCACTAATCCCACTAATCCCACTAATCCCACTAATCCCACTAATCCCACTTTCAATGAGCGCATCTTCAATTATCAACGTATTTTTTTAGCGTTTCATGCAACCAACGAACCCGGGATTCCTGATAGCTGGAGAGCGTTT
The DNA here is from genome assembly GCA_018667205.1 of Gammaproteobacteria bacterium. Lineage (GTDB taxonomy): Bacteria > Pseudomonadota > Gammaproteobacteria > Pseudomonadales > Azotimanducaceae > UBA9659. Next base: position 177 of record JABIVN010000332.1, read on the forward strand.
CAGCACCTTTGGCTGAAGCGTGCATACCTTCTTGCTGCCAGCGCATAATGCTAGTGTCCTGATCCAGCACACTAGCATCATTCGCTGACAGGTCCGGGGACTTCATGTAGGACTCATCTTCGGCTATGACAAACACTTCCGCTGGTTCCGGCCTGGGTTGTCCTTTAGGCACGGGTAAAAACGAGTATCGATCAATAATCGCCTTGTTCGTATCAAACCCATCTGGCCGAAAAATGCTCAAACCGTGCTTTGATGCGCCACCGCTAAACATCAGGTTTGGAAACACATTATATTTTAAGGAATCGATCACCTCTGCATCGCTATGAGAGGAAAGATCGAGACCGTACTCACCCTGAAACCTTTGCCGAGCCTCTTGCGCCATTACCGATCGAGCGGTCTGACCTGCAGACAGATTTGCAACGCCTAGATCCGACATCGCCGCACTACCCGGCCTTGCACGATTCAATAGTTCCTCTTGCGTTAGCGGTTGATCCAGCGACGGACTGGATACTCCCATCGGACACAGGTCCCGGCTAACATGGTCACCAAATATATCGTGTTGCATATTCCAGTCACCAACCACCTGACACATCTCCGGGTGAACCACTGGCGTGTGGTAGGCCTCCATAAAGCCTTCCATCGCCACTTTCCAGTTGCAGTGCAGGTGCTTGCGAACATGCACGGCGACATACCAGTCCTCAAACCGCCACTGCTTAAAATGCTCCGGTAAAACTTCCAGATAATCAAGGAGCGGCGCTGAGTCGACATCCATATTGACGAACACAAACCCATTCCAGGAATCTACTAACACCTCACGAAGTCGATTTTGATCATAGTCGAGATGCTCGAACTCCCACGAGCAAGGAACTTCATTGAGCGTTCCATCAAGATTCCAGGTCCAACCATGAAAGGGGCACTGAATTTTATCCTGAGTTGTTCCCATGGAATCCGACGGCTTTAACTTAGTCCCTCGATGCAGGCAGGAGTTGTGGAAGGCTTTTATCTCTTCAGAGGATATACGGACGACGATAATTGAATAACGGCCGATATCGTAAACTGCATAGTCACCAATTTCCGGAATGTGTTCTTCACGACACGCGATCTGCCAGACCCTAGGCCACATTCTGCCCATCTCACGGGCAAAGAAATCATCATCAACATAGTGCTCAAAGGGAATATCCGCCTGGCTTTGCGCAGGGTTGGAGGTCAAAGCAAGGATACTGGATACCGGAGAGGTATCGGCCTCGATAATCTCCCGATAGCTGGGCCTGTTTCTTGGCCTTTGATCGACTTTCTGTCCCGACTGTTGATCGAGGCTCTGCTCAGACTCTTCCATCATGCACCTGTATGCGAAAGCTCTTACTCATGATGTATCTTCCTGCGAACGCCCAGCCCAAACAGGGCAGTGGGCGCTTTACCGCAATCCTAAGGAAAACACCTATTAATCAGCACAAACCTAGCAAAAGCTACCCCACCTGCATAGCTTTTTTAAGCAATCGAATGGCGACCATCGCAGGTTTCCTGCTACCGATTAAAACAACACGCTGTCTAATTCCGTGGGGTAGTTTTTCGGTAGACGGTAGTCAACATGTCATTAGCCACTGACTTGATCGCTTAAAGACTGTTGGGTTAATCACCTGAGAGATTCAAAGGTCGGACAGGAGTGATTTGGCTTGTTTGGCCGCGGAAGTGTTTTGGCCCAATGGAACAGAACACTTTTCACGAAAGCTACTCGAAACCATAGGCCTCCAAAAGCTCAGTAACTATCATTCTGAATGATTGCCTACGTGAAGGGTTCTTGGGCTGGTCTAGGGACATGCGCATCCGATATAGTGGTCCATATCGTTGCGAAGCCAGCTCACCTTCACTGTGAGAGATTTCAGCGGCAGGCCCCTAAAACGCCGCCAGGAAATACGGAATACCGCCGTCTCTGGCTTACAAAATTCAACTGTGAGACTTCAAATGACGCTGACCCAAAAACAACAGGGTGTGCTTTTGGGAATGGCTGTCGGCCTCACGAGCGCGGTGGCCCTGATCGTCATTGGCGGAACCATAAACCCTTTTGGCTTCAGCACAGCGATGGACCTGCCCTCACGGATGTCTATCGCTATTGAGTCATCCGTAATGCTGGCCATTTTTCTGGTTGCGTCCGTGGGAAGACTGGCTCGCCACCGGTTCTTCACGCCCGAAGATATCGATGCAGGCGCCGCGCAGGGGGGCTCCGACAGAGCAAAAATACTTCAGTCTCTCCTTCAGAACACACTTGAACAGACCGTCATCGCCATCATGATCTACATGGCATGGGCTGCGACGATGCCGGCTCAGTGGCTGTCGGTCGTGCCCATGGCCGCCATTCTCTTTTCCTTGGGCCGGGCGCTCTTCTTTGTAGGGTATGAAAAGGGAGCACCCTATCGAGCCCTGGGGTTTGCCTTGGGGTTCTATTCCTCCGTTGGCATGCTGATCTGCGTCATCGGTCACGTTTTACATCGGTTTTTTACCGCCTAATAGTCGCCTAAACACCCATTCTTACCCGACTAAAAAAGCTAACCCAATAATTATTCCAATTGGATTTTTTCCAAAAAAAAGCAACCTGAGTGCTAAATTGCGAGGTGATTGATCTCGAAAAAGCCTGGGAAATGCCTGGGAAAACGCTTGGGAAAAGCTTGGTAGTCGGCAGATAGTCAATGCCTGTTTTGGTTGATTCCCGTTTTGCGGAGTATTCAATCATGGCGATAGACCCAATCACCACCAAGTAAAATTCTAGCCTACGCGGCGCTGCTCTGCCGATATAGACCCTCTGATCCCGATACAACCTGCCTCCTATTCCCTTAAGGTCGCGGCAGCGTGCGACAAAAACCGGGTTTCGCGAAAATTCCCGGGTACCTTTCTCCTCCACACAGAGTGTCGTGCAAATGTGAGTTCATCTGCAGTGCAATGAACTGCCTGCGATCTTTAACCGTGCGGAGAAACTCATTGGTTTTTTCTTCCATGGGGTCAATCGCTGCGATCACCACGTGAAGCATTTCCGATGACAGCACACCTTCTGGCAGGAAGTAATCTTCCCTGTTCCACTACTTCGCCTGTTCTGTTGAAATGATGTTGAACGGCGGTTTAGCATCCTGCCAATTGAATTCGGTGTTCAAAGGATGGGGCCAAGGATTCACCACGGGTCCTGCGTCAGCATGAAGTATGATCATCAAAACGTAACCGAGAAGCGCTCATGGCGAAGTATCAATTTCCTGATGGATTTCTGTGGGGCACAGCGACTGCTGCACATCAGGTTGAAGGTAATAATACAAATTCCGATATCTGGTTGATGGAACAGATGTCCGGGTCGATGTTCGTCGAACCATCAGGGAATGCCTGCGAACATTTTGAGCGCTATGCTTCAGACATCGCTCTTCTAGCAAGTCTCGGTTTTAACAGTTATCGCTTTTCAGTGGAGTGGGCGCGCATCGAGCCCGAAGAAGGTTCATTTTCAGATTCAGCACTTGAGCACTATTCATCCATGGTTGACTGCTGTATCGCCCAGGGCCTGAAACCTTTCATCACGCTACACCATTTCACATCACCTCAGTGGTTAATTCAGCGAGGCGGATGGGAGGGCTCAGACACCCCTGCTCTGTTCGCAAGATATGCAGAAAAGGTCATATCCGTGCTCGGTAGTCGTATCAATGGTGTCTGCACAATCAACGAAGCGAATATCGGCAGAGTGCTGACCAGCTCGGGGATGCTGCCTTCACTCGATATCATTCGTCAGACACCCGGATGGCGAGCCGCTGCAAATGCATTGGATGTTACTGCAGATGAGTTCATGCCGTTTATGTTCGCCATTTCGGAAAGCGGCCGACAAACTATCATGGCCGCACACCGTCAGGCTGTGAATTGCATCAAGTCGATACAACCGGCACTATCTTGTGGTATTACCCTTGCCGTGCAAGATATCGTTGCCGGGCCAGGCGGAGAGGAAATTGCCGCCAAACACAGGCGGGAAGTTAACGAGGTTTACCTCAATGAAATCACAGAAGATGATTTCGTTGGGGTGCAGTGTTATTCAAGACATCGTTACGACAGTAACGGTCCCATGGGCCCTGAATCAGGAGTCGAAGTGACCGATATGGGTTATGAGTTCTGGCCGGAAGCACTGGAACAAACCATCAGGCAGGCATATGACGTTGCCGGAATACCAGTGCTTGTAACAGAAAACGGTATCGCCACTACGGATGACCGTCGCCGCATCGACTATGTCACCCGGGCCTTAACCGGCGTGCAAGCCTGCCTGAACGACGGTATACCGGTACTTGGCTATACGTATTGGTCGGCAATGGACAACTTCGAATGGATGCTGGGTTACCGCCCAAAGTTCGGCATCATCGCTATTGATCGTAAGACTCAGGGGCGTTCCGTTAAACAAAGCGGAAAATGGCTCGGCGACATTGCCAGGACCAACGCAACAACATTTAGCGTCTGATATCTAAGTATCACCCAGTATTTGAGACACGGTTTTTAAACGGGCAGTTTCTACTGGACACATCTCTCCACATGAGGTGTAAATAAAATTGACAGCGACCACCTTATCTTTAATCAGGTCATCGTAAAAACGGACTTTCTCACCTTTAGAGGTCGTTAATTCGATATTGGGGTAATAGTCCTTGCCCCACATATCATTAGATTTTCTTCTTGTTGCAGGCGCATACTTTGCCGTAGCTTGTTTACCCTCCGATAAACCCTGCGTTGCTTCAACAGGCTCTTTTTCACCCTGCTGGGTCTGCGTCATCGCGCTCGCTAAA
>JABIVN010000333.1 GCA_018667205.1 Gammaproteobacteria bacterium
GAACCAGAAATCGAGATGATGCCTAAGCCGGGTAAATGAATATCACCGAGCTTTTCTGAAATGAAGATGCTGGTCACCACGGAACCTGCCAACAGCGGTGGCAAGACGTTTGGCCCCAAGTATCTTGCCGAACAGCAAAGTGCAGTGGCAGTGACTACCGTAAAGATAAGTGCGAACAGTTCGTACAAGGAAAACTCGAAATCGGTTAGGTCTTTTGAGTGTAAACTATAGCGATGATTAGTGGCCAGCATAGACAAAGTAAGTCAAGCCTCCGTCGAGTCAGGACCCTGAACCATTTATCAAATGGAGAAGCTCAAGGTCTGCCGTCATCCAAATAGGAAGTGCGAACGCTAATGGGGATGTTTCGCTCATCGCTGAGTTTGGTCTTTTGTTAAAAGCGTTGATCAGCCAAAAAGAATGAAGATCAACGTTGAGCATTATCAACTCTGTTGGGAGCTGGATCAGGGATATAGATAGCAGAGCAGGCAGCAAGATGTTTGGGATAAAGATAAGTTTTTTTGCAATGGTATTTTCAATAATACCTTTATTGGCCGTTGCGGCGCCGATCCCCATCAAAGTGGTGGTGGTTTCTATGTTTGAATATGGGGAAATAACGGGTGATCGGCCCGGGGAGTTCCAGTTCTGGGCTGAAAGATTGCCGATGGAAAAGAGCCTGCCTTTCCCTGCGGGTGAGTTTGACCTTCGGCTTAGCGAAGACGGCGTGTTAGGAATATGTACAGGCGGTGGCATTGCCAATGCGACAGCATCGGTGATGGCGCTCGGTATGGATGATCGCTTCGATTTATCAAAAGCTTATTGGTTGGTAGCAGGTATCGCCGGGGGAGACCCGGAAGATTTATCGCTTGGTTCGGCGGCCTGGGCCAGGTTTGTTATAGACGGTGATCTGTTGGTTCAGATAGACGCGCGGGAAATACCGGATGATTGGCCCTACGGCATTATTCCGTTGGGTGGTGACAAGCCAGCGAAAGTACAGTCAGACCTTTCTACAGGCTGGACGGTTGATACCATCAAGTTTGCGCTTAACGGTTCCCTGGTGAATTGGGCGTATAGACTGACTAAAGACGTTGAAATTCCAGAGTTCGATGCACTGGCAAAATTCCGGGCACAATTTAGTGACAATTCAAATGCGATTAAGCCTCCGTTTGTGACCATCGGTGACACCTTGTCCTCAAGCACTTATTGGCACGGGCATCATTTCAATCATTGGGCAAATGATTGGGTAAAACTCCACTCAGAGCAGCAAGGAAACTTTATGACCAGCAATATGGAGGACAGTGGCACAATGACTGCGCTTCACAGACTCGCCCGCATTAATAAAGTAGATAAAGATAGGGTTCTGGTGCTACGAACCGCGAGCAATTTTACGGTGCCACCTCCGGGTAAGACGGCGACATGGAGTGCCACTGCGGAGTATCCCGATAAGGGTCGTGCAGCGCTAGAAGCAGCGTACAGGGTAGGGAGTGTCGTTGTTAAGGACCTCGTCGCGAACTGGGGCCGGTACAAGAACGAACAGCCCCGATAGATGGTTAACCGGTAAGTTTTACAGCGGCTTTTTTTTGGTCGTTCATCACCTGTGCAAGGTTAATGTCGACAAGTTGATGTTCTTTTACGCGCCACTTGCCCGCCACCATGACAGCTTCTGCTCGGTGCGCGCCACACAGCACCAGGGCGGCTATTGGGTCGCCTGCGCCAGTAAATCTAAGTTCTTCAAGGTTGAATAAGGCGACATCCGCTTGTTTACCCACGGCTATTTCTCCAATGTCCTGACGATGAAAAAGTGCCGCACCGCCCGTTGTTCCAAGACGCAGTGCATCTTCATGGCTGACGTTCGCCGAGCCATACTTCAATCGTTGGATCAGAAAAGCCTGCCTGAGTTCCTGGATTAAATTCGAAGCATCATTTGATGCTGAGCCGTCTACGCCGATCCCAACCGGACATCCTGCTTTGATGAGTTCTTTTACTGGACTAATTCCAGAAGCCAAAATCATATTGGAAGAGGGACAGTGCGAGATAGCAACCCCTGCACTACCAAGTCGATTGATTTCCTGGGTGTTAAAATGAATGCCATGTGCCAGCCAGACATCGTTCGCCAGCCAGCCAACTTGTTCAAGATAATCTACTGGCCTGACGCCGAACTTCTCGATGCAAAAATCATTTTCATCCATTGTCTCGGCAAGGTGAGTGTGCAGCAAGACGCCCTGTTCCCGGGCAAGTATGGCACTGTCTCTCATCAACTCTGTGGTGACCGAAAACGGCGAGCAGGGCGCCAGTGCGATTTGTAACATTGCCCCTTCATCCGATTGATGGAATCGCTTTATGAGGCGTTCGCTATCTTTCAGTATGTCATCCGCGTTTTGTACAACTTGATCTGGCGGGAGACCTCCATCGGATTTCCCCAGGCTCATTGAGCCCCTGGTGAGAATGGCGCGAATGCCGAGTCGTTCGGTGACTTCAGCCTGGATGTCGATGGCGTTTGTTGTCTGGTCTGAAAAAACGTAGTGATGATCGGTTGTGGTGGTGCATCCTGACAGCAAAAGTTCACAGACAGCTGTCGTTGTAGCGGTGCGGATAGCCTCTTCATCAAGGTTGGCCCAGATTGGGTAAAGGCTAACCAGCCAGCCAAAAAGTTCTTTGTTTAAAGCACCAGGCAGCGCCCTGGTTAGGGTCTGATAAAAGTGATGATGACAATTCACAAGGCCTGGCAAAAGCACACATTTCTTTGCGTCGTAGATTTCATCAACCGGTGATTCAGGTTCACCGTTCACCAGTTCTGTAATGACGTTGCCCTCGATAATGATCCCGTTTTCGGCAGATGTTTGATTACCGGTCCAGGTTGCGGCAGGGTTTTTGATCCATATTTTCATTGATTACCCCTGGCGTTGGTGTTGGGTGGTTCCAGCCCACAACCGCGAAGGATTGTCTGGCTGGTGAAGTTCGATACCTGGTTGATCAAATCGTCGTCATATTCTTTTCTACCCATGATTCCCAGGACCTGGGCTTGAAAGTCAGCGTAGTGCTGTGTCGTTGCCCAGATCATGAAGATGAGGAGTACGGGGTCCGTGGCAGCCATTTTCCCCGCATTCATCCATTCTTCAATGACCTTTGTCCGATTAATGACCCGTGGCCGTAAGACTTCGCTAATGTAGTTAGAGAGGTAGGGTGCGCCCTGAAGGATTTCGTTCGCGAATAGTCTGGATGCGGTTGGGTTTTCAAAAGAAAGGCGAACCTTGGCGCGAATGAAGGTGTCTAGCGCAATAGCAGGATCATCATCGACATTCACGTCATTAAGGAAGTCATCCCAAGTGGCTATAATGTTATCAAGCACAGCCAGATATAGACTCACCTTGTTTTTGAAGTAGTAGTGCACGTTTGCTTTGGGTAGGTCTGCCCGATCAGCAATCGCCTGCATGCGCGCACCTTTTAGTCCATGGGTTGCAAATTCTTCCTGCGCAGCCAAAAGAATCGTCGTGAAATGTTTATCCCGTGGTTTCTTTACCGCTTTGGGGCTCATTCTAGGGGCCGTAATCGATACATGAGGGGTGCTATTTCTGGCGAGTTGCGCTAAATTAACACAAAACCTGTCTAAATGGTCAAGATTTGAAATTAGTCATTAACCAACAAACCGTCGAGGTTAACGCGCCGGCGGACAGGACTGCCTTGCAATATTTACGTGCCAGTGGGTTGACTGGCACCAAGGAAGGCTGCGCCTCTGGCGACTGCGGTGCTTGTACCGTCATGGTGGGTGAACTGAAAGCGGGAAAGGTGCAGTTTAAAACCATCAATTCCTGCATTGTGCCAATAGGTCAGTTAGCAGGGACGCATGTCGTTACGGTAGAAGGGCTGGCTGATCAGTCTGGACTGCATCCTGTTCAAGATGAAATGGTGGTCTGTCATGGTTCGCAGTGCGGATTTTGCACGCCCGGGTTCGTGATGTCGCTCGCCGCTATGCTTGAAAATGGAGACCCGGCAAAAACCGAAACGGTACAACAGGGTATTTCCGGTAACCTGTGTCGCTGCACCGGGTATCGACCGATCGTGCAGGCTGGTATGAATGCGCTAGGTCGTGATTATGAATCAAGGCTGCAGGACCCGGGACTACTCAACGACATAAAACCGGCGTCATCCGGGAGCGTTCAGCAACCATTAAACGAATCAGCGCTTCGAGCGGTAATGGTCCAGTATCCAAGGGCGCCGCTGATCGCGGGCGGGACAGACCTGATGTTGGAAGTCACCCAACGCTACCAAGGTATTGAGCGTCTGATTGATGTTTCGCGGGTGAAGGAACTCAGGTTGATCACTGAAACACAAGATACCTACGGTATCGGCGCCTCGGTTACTTACACAGAGCTGGAAGCTTTTTTTGCGCCGCGTTCACCAGCACTTGTGTCGTTATTGCATCGGTTTGGTTCTCGTCAGATTCGCAATAGCGGCACAATTGGGGGGAACCTGGCCAATGGCTCGCCAATAGCGGATATGCCGCCAATTTTGATTTGCTGGGACGCGACGCTCGAGCTCTGTTCCAGTTCGGGTCAGACCCGGGAAGTGGACATTAGTGAATTCTATACGGGGTATCGGCAAACTGTTTTGAAGGCCGATGAATATATTGCCGGGATTAGGATTCCAAAAAGATCACTCAATTCTTTTACGCGGTGCTACAAGTCTTCCAAGCGCATAGAAGACGATATTTCTTCCGTGATGGGTGCTTTCTTGTTTGAAGGTGATAGCTCGAATTTGTTGGAAGGTGGTGGCTCGAAGATCACCGCAGCGAGAATCGCGTTCGGTGGCATGGCCGCGACACCCGTTCGCTTGACTGGCATCGAAGACCGCCTGGTTGGAAAAACTGTCAGTGAAGAACTGTTAACAGACGTTAGCGAGGCGCTAGGTGAGGCGATGTCCCCATTAACAGATGTTAGAGCATCGGCTGAATACAGAACCGCCATGGCTCGGTCCATGGTAGTCCGGGCACTTAATGAATTTTCAGGTATTTCAAAGCCCCTCGTCATGGAGTTGGAACTCCATGCGTAAGTTAACCAATAACGAAGCGGGTGCCGGCGTGGGTTCTGTGACATTGGGAATGGGTGATTCCTTAGCTCATGAATCTGCTATTAAGCATGTCACCGGTGGAGCTCAATATGTTGATGATATTCTAGAGCCAGCAGACTTGCTGCACGTTGCGACCGGCCAATCCACGATTGCGCATGGTCGCATTAAATCGCTGAACCTTGACGCGGTTCGCGTCGCTGAAGGTGTTGTTGATGTCATAACGATTAAGGATGTCCCAGGAGACCCTGATGTGAGTCCGGTTTACACCGGTGATATGCTTTTGGCCTCGGAAGAGGTGGTCTACATTGGTCAGCCGATTTTCGCCGTGGCGGCGATATCGCTTGAGTTGGCTAAGAAAGCATGTCTTCAGGCTAAAATTGAATACGAAGTGCTGGAGGCTGTGCTGACACCGCAGCAGGCCCTGGCGAAAGCGGCTTTTGTTTTACCGACACGCAGTTTCGTTAAGGGAGAGGTAGACCAGGCGATTGAATCGGCAGCCCACGTTGTAGAAGCAGAACAGTTTGTTCGTGGGCAGGAGCACTTTTATCTGGAGGGCCAGATAAGTCTGGCTTTGCCAACGGAAGACGGCGGCGTTCATGTTATCTCTTCTTCCCAACATCCATCGGAGATACAAAAACTGGTTGCATCGGTACTCGGGCTCAATATTCACCAGGTGCAGTCGGAGACGCGTCGAATGGGCGGGGGGTTTGGTGGTAAAGAATCTCAAGCAGCGATACTAGGGTGTACCGCAAGTCTGTTCGCGGTGCGTAACCGCCGATCGGTGAAATATCGGATGCCTCGTCAGGACGATATGGTACAAACGGGCAAACGGC
>JABIVN010000334.1 GCA_018667205.1 Gammaproteobacteria bacterium
TGATGCCTGCCCACTGACGCATCACACGCGCCTCTCTTAGAAACGGGAACAATTCGAGAACCGCCGCGGACAGTGTTTCACGCATGGGTAGCGTTGCACGAGTGTTGTACAAAGGATAGGGATCGGACCCGCCACCGATGACAAATTCTCCTCGAGATGTTTGATGGATATAAACATGGTGGTGAGGCGAACTGACATGAGGTTCAAGCAGAGGTTTGTAAGGTTGCGTCACCATTGCCTGCAAGGGAAAGGTATGAATTGGTAGATTGATACCGGCCATATTCGCGACAAGCGAACTTGAACCGGCAACGGCCTGAATCACTTTCCCGCAGCGAACGTCACCTCGCGTAGTTCTCACGCCGGTGACCTTGCCATGGTCAATGTCTACCCCCTTAACTTCAGTCAACTGATGAAATTCAACGCCCCGAGCAGCCGCCTCTTTGGCGTAACCCCAAACGACCGCATCATGCCGCGCCGTACCTCCGTCCGCATGCCACAGACCGGCCATAATGGGATACCGGGCCGCAGTGTCCATTCGAAGATGGGGCACCATCTTTGCTATTTCATCGTTGAACATCAGCGTGGAGCGAACACCCAGGTGTTGATTAACCTCGGCTCGCCAGCGCAGGTTGCGTATCCCGGCATCGCTGTGCGCAAGCGTGAGTTGCCCCCGCCGCTCAAACATGATGTTCAAATCCAACTCATTGGATAGACTTTTGTAAAGTTCAAGAGAGGCCTTATAGAAAGCAACGCCTTCCTTCGTCAGGTAGTTGGATCTGAGTACAGCGGTGTTGCGCGCGGTGTTACCGCCGCCCAAATAGCCTTTATCAAGCACCGCAACGTTAGTGATACCGTACTGTTTGGCGAGATAGTATGCGCCGGCTGCGCCATGGCCACCCGCACCTATGATCACAACGTCGTAGGATTTTTTAAGCGGTCGGGACTCCCCGAACAGGTTCTTAGCCGGATAAGTTTTGGCTAATCCGTATTTAAGTAGCCCAAAAGGCACCGATTACTCCGCCGCCTTGAACTGCTGATTCGTTTCTTTTAGGCGCATCTCTTTTAGGTGCATCTCTCTTAGGTGCATCGACCAGGCAATTTTGGGGCCGTACCAAAGGGAAGGAAGCAGGATAAGGGATACTGGCATAGCCGTAACGACAATGAAGGACTGCAACGCCGAAATACCGCCGGAACCGATTGAAATGAGGATCGCCGCAACGACGCCCATGACAATACCCCAGAAAACCCTCAGTTCCGCTCGCGGGTGATCTGTACCCGTCATCACCATAGAAACGGTATAGGTCATGGAGTCTCCTGTCGTCGCGACAAAAATCGTGGTCAGGATAAGAAACAACACAGAGATGAACAGGCCAAAAGGCAACTGTTGCGTCATGGATAACAATGCGGCCGGCATTCCATGCTCAGCGAATGGGCCAGAAATGACACCGGGTTCAACCAGCTCAAAATAAATGCCGGTGCCGCCGACGATAGTGAACCAGAAGTTAGTCACCAGCGGCGCGATCACCGAAACGACGACAATCAGCTCCCTAATCGTCCGCCCACGAGAAATCCTGGCAATAAACAACGCCATCAATGGCCCGTATCCCAGGAACCAACCCCAGAAGAACACCGTCCAGTTGTTCAACCATGACACGTCCTCTCGATAGGTCGTCATGGCGAAGAAATGCTGTAGTTGCGTTGCGGAACCTCGGAGGAAATTCTCCACAATAAATTCCGTGGGACCCGCCAACAAAATGAACAGGATCAGCGCAAGCGACAACAACACATTAAACGAGCTGAGCAACTGAATGCCTCGAGTCACGCCGGAAACCGCAGAGAGCGTGTAAACAACAATAAGCGCCAAGATAATGGTCAATTGCGTCGTATAGTTGTTGGCAATATCACTCAACTCAGAAAGACTAAAGCTGATCTGCAAGCCCAGAAAGCCGATGGGGCCGACAGTACCTGACACCACAGCGATAACACAGCAGGCATCAACAAGGGCGCCTGCCCAGCCATGAAGGATCCTTTCGCCAAAGATTGGATAAAGCAGCGTCCGGGGTTTAAGTGGCAGCTTTCGTTCGTAGTGGTAATACATCAGCACAATGGCCGTCAGGATCCCGAGTATCGACCAGGCTAGGAAGCCCCAGTGCAGAAAACTCTGAGCCAAAGCTGGTGCTACCGCATCAGGGGTATTCGAAGCCACAGAAAAAAGAGGCGGAGAATTGGTGAAATGAGCTATCGGCTCGGCTGCAGCCCAAAAAACGCCGCCACCGGCAAGCAAGGTGCACATGATGATAGCCACCCACTTGAACGTAGATATTTCAGGCGTTTCAATACCCCCGAGCGTTGCCCGCCCCGCAGGAGACACGCAAACCAGGATAGCCGCAAGAAAGGTAAGCAACAACAGACCCTGCCAGTAAGCTCCAAAGTAGGTCGTTGCGATCGAAAAACCTGCATTAACAATGTCTGAAAGCAAATCGATATCAACGATCGCCAGGCCAACAAAAGCGACAATAAAGCCGCCACTTATCATGAAAACCGGCCAGTCTATCTCCGCCCCGGTCACTCTAATTTCGTTACTCATCAGGATATAAAGCCACGACACTGTTCGTATAATGCCTCGGGGATTTTCACACCTTCCACTTCTATCACCTCTCGTCGTTCGTGTCGGCGGGTACCCGGAAGATGTGAGCCATCCATGCCGCCCAGCCTGTTGATAAATGATTCTGAATGAACCTGCCAGTGCTCAGCATCACCAAATTTCGCAGGATCCATAGCCAGCATGAGTTCGCCGCCAACTGGCGGACCGCCGTCATTGTTGTCATTTTCCCCTGCTTCAAAGCTGAAATCCTGACCCGAAAGACCTGCGACCAGTAATTCTATCATCATCGCCATGTTCGAACCTTTATAGCCACCAAACGATAACAGCGCGCCCCCGTCCAGAATCCTCGCGGGATCAGTTGTGTCATTTCCGTCGGCATCTATGCCAGTACCAGAAGGAACGCTTTCCCCCTCCCGGGCTGCAAGCATGACCTCTCCCTTGGCCATAGACGAAGACGCCTGGTCAAAAATCAGAGGAGGTTCATCTCCACGGGGCCAGCCAAAACACATGGGATTGGTTCCATAAAGCGCCTCCCTTGCGCCTGCAGGCACAACCGCTGGCTTGTAGGTCGTAAATGCCATCGCGATCAGCCCCTCTCTTACCACCGGTTCGACTTCAGTCCACAGCGCGGCAAAGTGATGTACGTTGACGAGAACCAGCGCAGCAATACCGTTACCTCTTGCGGCCTCTATCAGAGCAGACCGGCTCTTCTGCAGTGCCAGTGGCGCATACCCACCATTTCCATTAGCCTGAATAACGCTGCCGGATAAGTGGCGAATTTCAGGAACAGCAGTGCCATTAACCTTGCCACTTTTTAGCGAAGCGACGTAACCGGGTAACCGGAACAAACCGTGCGAAGAGCAACCATCTCGTTCGGCATCATGAATAGTGCCTGCCACCGCCTTGGCATTTTCTTCATCGCAGCCACCGCCCACCAGGCAATCGGTCGCGAGTTGGTGGACTTCTTTGAGTGAGAGCGTGATATCTGACATAAAGGAAACCTCCGGCGATAATCCACCCAACTAATTGGGATAAAAAGACTCTTCTTACCTTGGCACTAATAAGAATATTTTTCACGGATTAATAAAACCCTAA
>JABIVN010000335.1 GCA_018667205.1 Gammaproteobacteria bacterium
AGCAAATGTGCTGCCCCTGATGCGCAGCGATTATGAATATGTATCTAGTAATTTCACGGCGCCCCCCATGGCCCCACCAGAACAACAGGAAGGCTGGACTCACCCGGGGGGTAGCAATCTCGTCGTTTGGGCTAATGCTGCCAAGAACAGCCCTGTCGTTGCTTCAGACATCGGTGACAGCCCTGGCGCATTCAACAACCCTGGATTTAGACGTTTGTTAAAGAACTCGCTGCAATGGGTCGCGTCGGCTGACGCTCGACAGTGGGCTAAGCAACAATAATACGCTTAGCTTAGTAGTGCCGCGATGCCCCCGCGCAGCCTTTATAAACGATATTTTTTAAGGTTAGGGGGCATAAATCTGAGTTCCATACAATGTCCGGTAAAACTCAGAGGCAAGTATGAAAAATAAAAATAAATTTGGAACAGTGCTAACGCTCGCCCTCTTTCTACCGTTGTCCGCACTTGCGGGAAACTGTTGGAAAGAAAATCTAGTCACCAAACATTGGACCGCTACCTGGGCTACGGCCAACAGGACAGTAACCGCGTTCGACGCACCACTTGATATCATTAACAACGCCACCTTGCGCCAAATAGTGCGCACAAGTGAAGCAGGCGAAATGCTACGAGTCTCGTTTACCAATGAGTTTGGTACGACACCGCTGATGATCAAAGAGACGCATATCGCCCTTAGACGAGCTGGTTCCTCCATCGTTAAGAGCTCCAGTAATCAACTCACTTTCTCCGGCGCTAAGAGCATTTCAATTCAGCCCGGCGCACGGGTTGTCTCTGATGCCATCGATATGAATGTCCCACATCATTCAGAAGTCGTCATTAGTACTTATCTACCTGAAGACATCACGGGTTCCGGCTCACCGGTGACCTACCATGTTCGCGCGCTGCAAACTAACTACCTTGCAGCCGGCAACCAGGCGGCCGCAGTAGACTTGGATAGCGCGGCAACGTCTACCGCATGGCATTTTCTTACCAGTGTTGATGTTGCTAACTGTTGGGCAATACCCGTGATTGCAACACTTGGAGACTCCATTACTGACGGTGATCAAATGGTTGCGCCTAACGAACCTATAGACACCAACGCTCGCTATCCAGACTTGTTATCCGAAGCGATCCTGGCTGGTGGCAAAACTGCTGGTGTGATTAATCTAGGTATCTCAGGTAACCAGGTTCTGTCCTCGTTTCTTGGTGAGAATCCTGCCGCGAGACTCGCCCGTGATGTGTTAACGCAAGCCGGCGTGACTCACTTGATCTACTTAGAGGGTATTAACGACATTGGGTTGCCCGTCTTGCTGTCGGCACTCGGTATTGCGACGCCGGTGAATTCTGCTGAAGCGATCATCAAAGGACACAAACAGATCATTAGTGCAGCAAAGGCTGCCGGGCTACTCGTGATCGGAGGAACATTGACCCCGTCCGGTAACTCGGCATTACCTGGTTACATTGACGCGATCGCAGAATCCAAGCGACAGACAATTAACGCATGGATACGCGACGGCGGTGCTTATGACATCGTAATAGACTTCGACGCTGCTTTGGCAGACCCAAAGAACCCGGCAGCCATGAGCGCTGACTTAACGGCGGATGGTTTACACCCAAATGCAGCGGGTTATCAAGTAATGGCTGACACCGCATTTGCTAAAATTGGCGGGATCTTGCCAACCAAAGAACATGAAGGAAAGTACCCTAGGCAGAACAACAACAGAGGACGCACAACAAAGCTGTAAGAACGTGCTCGTTTGTTGTTCTAATCTGCAGCAGGCAGTTTAAGCAACATCTTGCCAAGATTTTTCCCTTCGTATAACCGCTGGAAAGCTTCAGGAAAAACATCAACATCGCCTGTCACTTCATAAGAAGGTATTTTCAGCCGACCATCTCTGATCCATCTTGCCATTCTGGCGCGTGCCTCCGAGTATCGTTCAACGTAATCGAAGATCACAAAACCCTGCATTCTTGCTCGCATTGTTCCAAGCCAAATATAGTTGCTCGGACCCGACATTTCTTCTTCCGTATATTGAGAGGTAGAACCGCAAAGCAACACTACGCCATGCATGCCGATCAATCTGAGGCTTTCGTTAAGAATAGTTCCACCAACATTATCAAAGATAACATCGAGCCGCTCAGGAGCCGCCTCAACGAGCTGTTCGTACCAGTCGGCATCCTTGTAGTTGATCGCAATGTCGTACCCGAGTTCTTCAACCAGCCACACGCATTTTTCAGCTGAACCGGTAAGCCCAATCACCGTCGCGCCAGCCAACTTGCAAAGTTGCCCCGCAATCGAGCCCACTGCACCCGCTGCGCCGTTTATTAGCACTGTCTGACCGGGCTGGGGTTTGCATTCCTCGGTCACGGCAAAGTATGCAGTAAGCCCAGAAACACCAAATCCTCCAAGCCATGCACCCAGTGGCGCCTGGCTAACATCAATCCGTTCGAGACCCTCGCCATTGCTGACAATGAAGTTCTGAACACCGCCTGAAGCCAGTACATAATCACCGACAGCAAACTTCGGGTTATTTGACTCGACAACCAGACCGGCCGCAGAACCGCGAACAATGTCGCCGGGCCTGACCCGGAAGAGGAACTCATCGCTGTCTCTTACGATCAAACGAAGTGCAGCATCCAAACCAAGGTAATGAGACTCGACTAAAACCTGCCCATCGCCACATTCAGGTATCGGTAATTGTTTAGCTTCGAAATCCTCTGGACCCGCAATACCTTCCGGTACACGTTTAAGAAATAGCTGCTGATTTACCTTTTCGTTATGACCTGAGCTCATTCTTTTTCCCTGTAGTTTCTTTGCCTAAAAAAGCACAAAAAAAAACGGGAGCCAGAGCACCCGTTCTTTTTTTCCGCGCTTGTACTAGTTAAATGTCAAACCAAACTCAACACCCCATAGTGCTGGCGCACCGTACTGGGTAAAGTTCCACAAGCCGCCAACAGAGTTTGCTGATACACGGTACTCTTCATCTAGCAAGTTCTTACCAAACAAGGTCGCGTAGTACCTAGAATCAGGGTCTGTGTAAGTTACATTGAAATCGACCAGTGTTCTGCTTTCCAATTGAGTGTAGGTCGGATGTCTCGCAGTATTACCGCCTACAGCATTAGGATCAAACGGGCTCATTTCAGCCTCATCTTGATAGTGAGCAGCCAAGTAGTAGGTTATCGTCGCACCACTGGTCAGCGTTTGGATATACGTCGCCTGGGCACCAACTTGCACTTCCGACGCAAATGGAATGTCGAGGCTACTGAGATCGACGCCTTCAAATTCAAACTCGTCATAAGAGGCGTCTAGGTAACCAATCGAACCCTTGATGGTGAGGTTTTCAGTTGCAAGCCAAGTTGTTTCAATCTCTACACCCGTTGCATTTGATTCACCAGCATTCAGAGTAATCGTCTCCTGACCTTCAACGCCACTGAGAGGATCAATAAACCTGAATACCTGGTTGCGTTGCAGATCCTCGAAATCTGTGTAAAAGACAGACGCATTTAATCGTAATACGCCATCCAGCAGGTCTCCTTTGAACCCAACCTCATAGTTAATATTGGTTTCCGGGTTATAGGCAATGCAGGTAGGCTCTTGAGAACACGTTTCACTAAATCCACCTGCGAGGAAGCCTGTAGCAACGCTCGCATACAAAAGATGATCACTTTCAGTCTTGTAGTCGACAACAACACGCCAAGTCGTCTCAGTCCACTCTTCATCCTTATCTGCAACAAAGAAGTACTGTGAAGCTGGCAGTGCCGCTTCGCGTTGGTCAACCTGGGATCCTTCTATGCCTGCGCGGCTAACTCGAGTCGAGTTAATGTCAAGACACGCACCACTCGCAGATGTGATTTCGTCTCGAGCTTCCGTGAATTGATTACAGGGAGCACCACCGCCTGTAGGCTTGAAGAATTCCTTTTCATCCTTTGTGTGACGAACGCCCATGGTCAAACTCCACTGATCATCGAACTGATAAGTTCCGTCAGCGTAGAAAGCCAATGATTCACGATCTTGCTTAACCTGGCCAGCACCCGGATCACCCGTAATACCTCGAAGGTCCAAATTCAAGAACCCTCGGTCATCAAACAGAGGGGCACCGGCGAACAGCGAGGAAAGGCCTACCGTCGCATAAGATCTGAAATCCAGCTCATCTGAAATATAGATTCCACCAGCAACAAAATTGAGGGGGCCATCAAACTCAGATACGATACGAACCTCCTGTTGGAATTGTTCCCGTTCCAGGTTTCGAGTGGCATCGTACAATGACAAGAACGCTTCACCTGTGTAGGTACTCGGGAGTGTTTCTTCCTGTTCCCGAAATCCCGTGATGGATTTGATCGTATAGTTTTCCATCGAATAGGAAAGGTTAAGGTAATAACCATCAACGTCTACCCTATGCCCATCGCGAATGTTGATGCCGTTACCCTGCTGGGTCATGCCGGTGCTGAAAGGGTTGCCATGACCTGCCGCCTGAATTCCAGGAAAACCCAAAAGCTCGAATAGAAAGCCTTCTCCCCCAGGCGTCTCATTAACGGCCGCCGGCGAATCTGAGCGGTCTCTAACAACTTCCCAGATGAAGTACGCCTCAAAGTCATCATTGGGCTGCCAGAGAACTTTCGTTTTCGCAGCAAACACATCCTTGCCTCCCAGGTTTTCACCGGCACCCGAGGTTACCAGACTAAGCTCAGGAGGCAACTGATCGGGCGTGATGCCATAGGCCCCGTTTAGGGGCGAATTAGGGAACGTCGCGGTATCCTTATCGTTGAAATAGAAGCCGTCTTCTTCAGTCTGCGACCCTGCAAAACGTACCGAAAGCTCGCCGGGAATGAGTGGAACATCAAAGCCCACTTGTATCTTATGGTTGTTAGAATCACTCCCGTAACTGCTGGCAGAAACATTCACACTGCCGCCGAACTCTTCCATATCAGGGCGCTTTGAAGTGATCGCAATCACTCCGCCAGTGCTATTCTTACCAAACAACGTACCCTGTGGACCACGATAAATTTCCACCTGCTCTAAATCAAACAGTTCAACAAATTGAGTCTGCACGTGACTTAAGGCGAAGTCATCAATAAGGATTCCCACACTCGGATCCTGCGTCGTCAGGATTGAGATAGAACCGGTGCCACGAATACCACCGGCTACAGCATTGAATCCGGTTTGTAGCGTGAGGTTAACGTTTGGAGATAAATCACCAACTGCACGGATATCATTACCGAAGGTTTTTGCAATGTCGTTAGCGGTTAATGTTGAAACCGATATCGGTGTATCTTGCTGCGCAATGGCGCGCTTCGTGCCTGTAACAATGACTTCTTCGAGCACGCGGTTTTGCGCAAGCGCACTGTTTCCAGATATTAATGCCGCGCCCAAGAGCCCCAGCCCTATCGTGCGAAATATTCTGATTGACATCTTTCTCACCCCTTTTTTTGTATTTATTTTTCGCGGATCACATTTTTTTTGTTGGTTGCTTTGCAACTTTCTAAGTTTATCGCTTTGTAGCAGAGTAACCTTACCCGAAGATCAACATCGTGCCTAGCATTATGTAGTAGACTTCACTTTTGTATATCACCCGCCAAAGTTGGCTATAATTTGGCACCGATGCCTTTAGGAGACAATATGACCGACTTCAATAACGACGAAATTAAAGAGCTACGCGAATTACTTGAAAAAGAAAAAATCCGCAAACTCAAACAACTTTATTCCCACCTAATGGACAGCGGCCAAATCGATGCTTTAGCCGATATCTTCACCGAAGATGCCATTTGTGAGTTCGGCCCAGAGTATGGTAACTGGGAAGGCAGGGAAACCATTAGAACCAACTACCACGGAGTGTTTGACGGTCAGGCACCGTTTAGTGTGATGCATCATATTACTAAC
>JABIVN010000336.1 GCA_018667205.1 Gammaproteobacteria bacterium
AGTCCCTTGGATGAGTTTTATGAGCCGCAGTGTTCCGTTGATATTTCAGGGCGAGACCAACGAGTGTGGGCTTGCCTGCGTGTGCATGATCCTGAATTATTTTGGTCGCCAGACTGAATTGGCATCGCTTCGCGCTGTACACCGAGACACCCGGCCACTCAGTCTTGAGACAATCTCGAACATAGCAGAATCTCATGATCTGGCTGTGAGAGCGCTTCGCTGTGAACTGGAAGACCTTACGAAGCTGCAACTGCCTGTCATCGCTCATGTCGATTTTGACCACTTCGTCGTGATCGATCACTGCTCGCGCGGCAGCCTTAGTTTGCTAGACCCCGCATCTGGCAGGCTTAAGACAAGCCTAAAAGCGTTCAGCAGGCGGTTTACCGGTATCGTCATCGAGGCACGACCGACCCCTGATTTCAAAAAAGATCGCGGCATAAAAACAAATAGGACGCTCGAATTTCTGGCCAAATCGCCAATTGCGCATCTCAAGAGATCGTTAGCAGGACTCCTATTACTCAGTGTCGTCACGCAGGCATTCGCGCTCATCACCCCATTTTATCTCCAGGTGACGATCGATGAGGTGTTGCTATCTAACAATATTGACTTAGCCCTGGTGGTGACCTTAAGTTTTGCTGCGGTTTACCTGACCTCGGCAATAACTCAATCACTCAGGGGATTGCTGACGATAAAAATAGGCGCAAAATTAACCTATTTGTTATCTGCAGGACTACTACGGCACACAACCGACCTGCCCGTTCAATTTTTCGAACGCAGGAACATCGGCGACATCGTGTCGCGCTTTAGTGCCATGCGGCCAGTCCAGGATTTTATTTCAGAAAGTCTTGTCGGTATCTGCCTAGACCTGCTCATGGTTATCACTACCTTTATCATGATCAGCGTGTATTCATTACAGGCTGCTCTCTACGTGTTCTCTTTATGTCTCGTCTACTTACTGGTGCAGTACTTGCTGACGCTACCCTATCGTGCGCAGCTGCACGAGCAGCTGATCGCAGAGGCACAGGTACAGTCACACTTCATAGAAACGATCCAGACGATAGACTCCATCAAACGCTTCGAAGGGACTGCTCGCCGCCGCACAGCTTGGTTGAACCACCTGGTCAGATCACTTAACGCACACGTTCGATCACGTTATTGGGAACTGGCGGGCAAGATCGCTTGCTACCTCTTTTTGGGTATGGTTCTGCTGGGGGTCGTTTATATTTCAGTGGAAAAGATCGAACTCGGGTTGCTGACCATCGGTATGCTTTACACCCTGGTGACCTACAGCAACCATTTCACTAGTGCACTGGTATCCCTGACACATGAATGGCAGGCCTACTTAATGTTGTCGTTACACGTCGGGCGGGTATCCGACATTACGGACCACCCCCCTGATGATCGCGCAACCTTTGGCCTTAACGAACCGGTCAACAGGATCCAGATAAAGGGTCTTGACTTCGGGCATACAGACAGTCATTTGTTGATCAACGACCTGAACCTTCTGGTTCAGGGTAGTCAAAAGGTCGCCATCGTCGGCGCCTCTGGTTCGGGTAAGAGCACACTATTTTCACTGCTCAGGGGAGATGTCAGCCCAGTGAAGGGGCAAATTCTGATCAACAACCGGCCCCTTTTAAATAATCTAAACCCTGTAGCACTTTACGCTTCTCTGCAGCCGAACGACATTTTGCTGACCGGTACCGTCACAGACAACATCGCATTCATGGACCCCGCTCCTGATACGAGTAGAATCGTGGCCGCCGCAAGCGCTGCATTGGTTCATGACGATATCCTGCGGCTACCAATGTCTTATAGCGAAAAGCTCTCAGAGCAGGGCTGCTTGTTGTCCGCAGGTCAAAGGCAGAGAATACTCATTGCCCGCTCGCTTTATCGCAGCGCTGAAATCCTGTTACTGGATGAAGCCACCAGTCATCTTGACGCGGCGAGTGAACTCCAAATCATGAAGAACATCCTATCCTTACCTGTGCCGTGCTTCTTCATCACTCACCGCCCGGATATCGCAGCACTGGCGGATCATATCGTTGAGCTGAAGCCATCAGGCTCCGCCCAAGGCCCCGCCCACGGTCACACCCAAGGCCCCGCCCAAGGCCCCGCCCACGGGCACACCGTATTCGCCGCTAGCCAGGATCATTTTGCGTAGTACAATCTCCGACAAAGGTTCTTTATGCCTTTTAACTTTTCCATTAATTCTTATGTGTTGAGGCTATCGTGTCGGTCAGATCAGTATTATTAAGCTTATTCCTGCTTTTTGTCTCTTTTAACGCGCATGCCTGGGGACGCGATGGTCACCGACTTGTCTGCGCTATGGCGCAAGCGAAGCTCACACCTGAGGCAAAGATCATGGTCGATAAGCTCTTGGTCGAGGGCAAAGTCCTGAAGGGTGGCGAGGTTTCATTCGCCGAGTCCTGCCTTTGGCCGGATGGCGCGAAGTACGGCACCCACAAAGGTACCTATGAGCAGCATTTTATTAACGTGCCCGACGGAGCACTGGCAGTAGACCTGCGCCGGGACTGCGCTGCGCTTAACTGTCTCGCCACGGGCATACAAACAGCACTGACCTACCTTTCTCAACCAGCGGGTTCCGGCAGGGAAAAAACAAGACAAGCAGCAGCACTCAGGTTTTTGGGCCACTTCCTCGGGGATCTACATCAACCTTTGCATATCGGCAATGCCAGTGACTGGGGCGGCAACAAGATCATCGTTCAATGGCGGGGTAAGGCAACAAACCTACACGCACTGTGGGACTACGGCATGCTTGAAGCCATCGGCATAAAATACCCGGACAGCCTGAATTTTCTGTTGTCCGTCGAGCATACCAGTGACAAGAAGCACATGATCGACTGGTTTAACGAGTCACTTTCAATAGCACGCACCAATGCTTATTCCAATGCCCGGGGAAAGGCCATCGCTTCAGGTGACAGCCTTGGTTCAGACTATCTGGAACGTAACAAACCCGTCCTGATTGCAAGGCTGGTGTTGGCCAGCGAACGGCTGGCTAGGCTACTGAACGAGATCGCCGCTGGCCAGCAACCACAGGTATTTTTACTGATCAACACCTGACGAATCACTTGCCGCATCCCGTTTACGGGTCAACGGGAAGACAAGCGCCAACCACAAAACTGCCATCGCGAATCCAATGGCAAGGTAATAGTTGTTCATTAGCACCCCGGCCCGCTGTAACAGCACGATCACCACACTTGAAGCGCCTTTGCCACTACGATAACCAAACACATCGATAACCTCTTTCGCCCGATAACGCTCATCGAACCCAAGCGGTATGTAGAGTAGTTCTTTAGCACCCCTGAAAATAGAGTAGTCGAATGCCTTAAAAAGAAAGAACGCCAGTCCCACTGTATATACATTGGGTTCTATGATGGCCGCACTGATGGCAATCAGGTGTATAAGCGGCAGCATCAGGTGGACCCACCGAACAGCAACAAAAGACAATAGTAATGGCGTGACCACGAACTGGAGTGCCAACACGGATGTGTTGAGCGTTCCCCAGAATCGACCCTGAAAGGCTGTTTCTTTATCGGGGTTGCCTGCGAACTCAATTGAGAGCAACGATTGAAACTTGAAATCCAGCACGGCCGCGATCACCTGAGAGGACAGTACTATCGCAATAAGACTCACTAAAACAGGGTTTTCCCGGAACAATGACAACGCCAGATGCCCGTGAGACTCCGCTTTGGGCGGTATCTCCGGTTCCCCGAAAAACCGGTAAGCAAGGTTAGACACCAACGCCGCTGGTATGAGTGCAACCGCCCCCATTAGCACCATAGATTCGGTACCCAGCGACTCCGCCGACATAGCAACCAGCGTCCCACCCACCGCACC
Organism: Gammaproteobacteria bacterium; assembly: GCA_018667205.1. Lineage (GTDB taxonomy): Bacteria > Pseudomonadota > Gammaproteobacteria > Pseudomonadales > Azotimanducaceae > UBA9659. The sequence continues at coordinate 3,859 of JABIVN010000336.1, forward strand.
GCCTATCCCGGCAATGCCAGTAATCGGGCCATTAATCTTTTTCGCGGTAGAAGAACTTATCGATGAATTAATGTAACTCCAGTATTGCTCGATCAAGAGCACGATGTAGAGTTCCTTAAACAGGAACAACACCGGTGTGATCTCTTTACTGCCCATTAACAGCAGCAGATAGCAGCATAGGATCACGATCGCTGAACCCAAAGACGTGACCAGCAGGGTTCTTCTGGGACCAAGCTGGCTGAGGATCCAGCCATAAAGCGCTACACCACAAAACACCACAACCGGCATTGCAGCCATCACCAAAGGCAAATTCTCAGCCCCGTAGGCTGATTTAAACAATACGGTGGCGGCTGATCGAATAAATTCAT
>JABIVN010000037.1 GCA_018667205.1 Gammaproteobacteria bacterium
AATAAAGTAAACCGTTCCTTCAAATTCACCATGTTCTGCCAGATATTTAGCGGCGCCCAATAACATGGTGGTGTGTCCATCATGTCCGCAGGCGTGCATCTTGCCTGCATGAGTAGACTTGTGTGCAAACTCGTTAATTTCCTGGATGGGTAAAGCGTCCAGGTCAGCGCGAAGACCAATAGCCCCGTTACCTCGGCCCTTTGTTAGTGTCCCGACGACACCGGTGCCCGCAATACCGGTTTCGACCTGAATGCCAAACTCACGGAGTTTGTCAGCCACCAGTTCTGCGGTTCTGTGTTCTTCGAATGCAATTTCAGGATGTGCATGTATATCGCGCCGCCACGTGGCCATGAGTTCCTTGTCAGCAGCTAGCTGGGGGATGATATTCATAAAGTCGATTCCGTCTGTTGCAAGATGAGTTGTGCAAGCTTTTCTATATGGCTGTCGTGAATCTTGTGTTGTTTCAGCGTCCGGTGAAGCTCAAGTATATACGCTTTGTTACTGCCGCTCGGTCCGGTTGATAAGTTGATCTGCCGCGCGATATCCTCGAGCGATGACTCGCCAAGATAGTGAGGGTTGTGTGGGTGCGCGATGTATGTGATGCCCGTGATTGTGCTGCCGTTACTGAGGGTCAGAGACAATTTTGTTCGGTCGTATCCACCTTTTTCCCTGTAGTCCAGGCGCGCTAGAATGTTGCTGGCTTCGCAGGGCGGTAATCGATAAGCAGTACCCCAGCAGTGTTCGCTTGCAGATTCGATCAGCGTAACCACGCGGCCCGGAAACTCAGCAGTACCACGATGGTCTGCCGACCCTTGCCAAAATCGCCTTGCCCAGCCTCTAGCATGACAGAGTTCACTGGTTTCAAAGTTGAATCCGGTCTTCCACATGATAGAGCCGTAACCAAAGAGCCAGGTCTCGTTTGCCATCTACGAGGTTTGAGCACTTGTTTTGTTGATGTCGTGAATGTAGCTCACGACATCAAGGATACCGTCTTTTTTGTTATCGCCACAGATAAAGTGGGCAACTTTTTGCAGGTCTTTGTGACCATTGGCCATGGCAACCCCGTGGCCCGCAGCTTTTACCATGGCCATGTCATTCAGTTGATCTCCTACGGTACAGGTCTGCTCTGCCGCTATGTCCAAATGTTCTAATAGTTTGGTCAGCCCGTGCCACTTATCGACGTGCTTCGGTGAAATCTCACAGTAAAAATGCCCTGAATCGAGGTGTGGGACGAGAATTGTGTTGTAAATCCCCGGGAATCGACTGGCGATTACGTCGGCGAGTTCACGCAGGGCTGGCTCGCTGTCGAATGCCCCAGACACAAGATATGTCGGTTCTGAAGCCAGCAGATCTGCTTTTTCTGCCCACGTGGAATTATTTTTGAAATGAGTATGCGTGGCATTGTTCCAATTGCTGCCGGTGTCAATGATGAAATCAGCGCCACCGAGTTCGTGTGCGTCTCGCTGAGCAAACAGGGTCAAACCGAGTTCTCGTGCAAGCTCAGTCACAGGTGTGACATCGTAATTTTCCGCGTGCAAGGTAGTTTGTCCAGGTTCCTTAACGAGGGCGCCACCATTACAAACGGCATACACGTCAAAACCCAGATTTTCGATCACTAAACGGGTGGTTCGATATCTTCGACCTGTGGCGATGACCACTTCAACCCCGTTCGCATGAAGGTCTTCCAGTGCGTCTCGGGTGGCAGGTAATATCTGGTGATTTTCGATGGCGAGTGTGCCGTCGAGGTCTAAAGCAATCATTCTGATCAATCGATAACTCCAATATACCGCTAGCTTCCTAAACGATATCGTAACTTGATGACGAAGACATCGACCGCTGGGTTAGTCCAGCTATCATGGAACAGGTCACCAAAACTTTCCGTCGGCCTATTGGGTAAATCAGAGCCACGGGTATAAACCACAAAGAGATCAGATAACGGGGCGATCTCCCAGCGATAACGTGCCTGGAACACCAGGCGACTAATTGAAAAATCCCGAGTGTCGGCTGCAGCCGTTGTGTCAGGTATCAGCGAGCCATCACCTGCAGGTACTCGCCAGCGATCGCGTTCGAATGCCTTGATACCAACCCACTGTGCGGTGATCCTGAATTGCTGTTTTGCTGTTATAAAATAGTCTAGCTCCAGCTCTGGTTGCCAGAACTCAGCTTCGTAGGTAGTAAAGTCTTGGTCGCTTTCATGGAGTAACCAGTCAGTCCTGGTAACGTACTTAAGTTGTAACAGTGCGGCGAATCGATCACTGGGTCTCCAGGTAATCTCGTATTTCCAGGAATGCTCCTGGCCGCC